>JAEZAY010000008.1 GCA_023427575.1 Bacteroidota bacterium
GACTAAATCCCAAAAAATGAAACTCCCGGCGAACAATAGTGAAACCCGGTTTCGATAGCTCATGTTCAGTTTGCCAATTCCAGGATCTTCTTTTAACAATAACAATGCAGTCCGATCTGTTTACCATTCAACAATAAACAACTATAAAGCTGCTTATCTTGTTTACAATCGATTATTTTTGTTTTTATGGAACTGACCAATGAAATGATTGAAAACCTGGCAGCCCTGGCCCGGCTTTCGGTTACAGAGGAAGAAAAAGCAGGTTTGCGCAAGGATCTGGAAAAAATGATCCGTTTTGTTGACAAGCTGAAAGAGTTGGATGTAACGAATGTGAAACCTGTGCTACATATGAGTGATGCCACCAATGTTTATCGCGAAGATCTGGTTCAGGGTTCAATAAGCCGTGAAGAGGGTTTGAAAAACGCCCCGGACTCCGACGGAACCTTTTTCCGGGTACCAAAAGTGATTAAAAAATAACGTAACATAGCAGTTCATATGCAGGCAATCATACATCTGGAAGAGATCAGGAAAAGCTATTACATGGGAAAGCAGGCTATTTCCGTATTAAAAGGCATTTCGCTCGATATCCATAAAAACGAATATGTTGCGCTTATGGGCCCTTCCGGTTCAGGCAAAAGTACCCTCATGAATATTCTGGGTTGTCTCGACTCGCCCACCGCCGGCCGTTATATCCTGAACGATCAGGATGTGAGCAAAATGACCGACGACGCGCTTGCCACTGTCAGAAATAAGGAAATTGGCTTTGTATTTCAGCAGTTTAATCTGCTGCCGCGCTTAAGCGCACTCGAAAATGTAGCATAGCCGCTTGTATACGCAGGCATTTCAAAAAAGCTCCGGAACGAAATGGCCATGGAAGTGGTTCAAAAAGTAGGACTGGAAGAAAGAAGTCACCATAAACCCAACGAGCTTTCAGGGGGTCAATGCCAGCGTGTGGCCATTGCGAGGGCACTGGTAAACAATCCTTCTATAATTCTCGCCGACGAACCTACGGGTAATCTCGACAGCCGCACTTCGGTGGAGATCATGGAAATTTTTAACAAGATTCATGCGGGGGGCAATACGGTTGTGCTCGTAACCCATGAAGAGGATATTGCGGCCTATGCGCACCGGGTTGTTCGTTTGCGCGATGGTGTGATTGAAACCGATAAACGCCGGGCAGAGCTGGCTCATTCCCTTTAACGCGGCCGCCATTTCACTTCCTCCACTTTGAAGGTATGGCCGATGAACCGGGCCAGCATAAAAAGATAATCGCTCAACCGGTTTAGATAACGGATCACCAGCGGGTCTACAAACTGGCCCGATTCTGAAAGGCCCACACAATGACGTTCGGCACGCCGGCAAACGCAGCGAACAATATGGGCGGTAGAAACGGCCACATGCCCTCCGGGTAAAATGAATGAACGCATTTCCGGAAGAATGGCAGCATACTGATCTATCTGATTTTCAAGCAGAACAAGATCACCTTCCTTTAGGTCCGGAATCTTCATTTTAGGCTCTTTTTCCGGATCACAGGCCAGCGATGAACCAATGGTAAATAAACGATCCTGAATTTCTTTCAGCAAATGCCTGGTTTCGGCATGTTCAAACTGATCGGATAACAGACCCATCCATGAATTCAATTCATCAATGGTGCCATAGGCCTCAATGCGAACATGGCTTTTAGGCACTTTTGTCCCGCCAATCAGTGAGGTATTACCCTGATCGCCCGTTTTTGTATAAATTCTGATAGCCATAATCTAAATGTTATTCGGCCGAAATGCCGGCGGAAACAATTTTTCCGTCTTTCATGTGCAAAACCCGATCGCTCATTCTTGCCAGGTCTTCGTTATGAGTTACGATCAGAAATGTTTGATTGAAGCGTTTCCGGAGATCAAAAAAAAGCTCATGCAAATCTTTCGCATTGGCCGAATCGAGATTGCCCGTAGGCTCATCGGCAAAAATGATATCCGGCTCATTGATCAGCGCCCTGGCTACAGCCACCCTTTGCTGCTCGCCACCCGACAGGGCCATGGGCTTGTTTTCGAGCCTTTGTCCCAATCCAAGCGATTCCAGTAATCCGGCAGCCCGGGTTGCCAGTTCTTTTTTCTTTTTCCCGGCGATCCAGCCTGGAATGCACACGTTTTCCAGGGCGGTAAATTCAGGAAGAAGGTGATGAAACTGGAACACAAAACCAATATGGCGGTTCCTGAATGCCGCCACTTCCCGATGATTCAGATAGTCGATCCGATGATTGTTAATAATCACCTCCCCCGACCCGGGCTTATCCAGGGTGCCCAGAATATGAAGCAGAGTACTTTTTCCGGATCCGGAAGGACCTACAATGCTGACGATTTCGCCGCGCTCAACGTTTAGATCCACTCCTTTCAAAACCTGAAGATTCCCATAAAACTTTTGAATTCCTGTTGCTTGTACCATAATGATTTCTGCGGCTTAAGTTACTACAAAACAATTGCCCGGACCCAGCGTCGTTAAAAACCCGGCAAATTTCCGAAAAAGAACCCGGGGGATCCAAAAGATAGATTTGGTTATTCCGTTTGAAAATTTACATTTGCGGAAAATTCGGGACTTGTTTGTCAGGGTCCCGGAAAAATGCCGGGGGTTGAATCAGCAGGATAAGGATGTTCAGAAAAATAATTTCATACCATCCGGCGTAACACTTAAAAAGGAAAACATGTTTTGGACACTTGAATTAGCTTCCTATCTGGAAGATGCTCCGTGGCCTGCCACGAAAGATGAATTGATAGACTATGCGATCCGGAGCGGAGCCCAACTCGAGGTTGTGGAAAATCTGCAGGAACTGGAAGACGAGGGAGAAATTTACGAGGGAATTGAAGACATCTGGCCTGACTATCCAAGCCAGGATGATTTCTTTTTTAATGAAGATGAATACTAAGAAACCCTTTCAAACGAATCTGGCCGCCGAATTTTTCCGGCGGCTTTTTTTATGCCTCAGAATCACCGGCCCCGAAATTGAATTTCAGTCTTTTGAAATAATATTTAAAAAACAACAGCAGTAAGCTCAAAAACAGAATGATCGAGTTTGCTACAATGATGGCCAGATCGGCTTTGACGATACCATAAAACAACCAGGTAGAAACATTGCCCAGCAGAATCAACAACATCCAGATCGAAAGATCTCCCACCGATTTTGTTTCCCAGGCTTTATACACCTGGGGTACAAAAGTAATGGCCGATAAAAAAGCGCCAAACAGTCCTACGTAATCAATCCACTGCATTTTACAGAGTTTTTTAGGTAAAGAAAACCCGGCATAAGCGCCGGGTTAAAATGATCAGGATCGGTCATCCATCTACGTTATAAATCTGATTTGCGATCCCGCGATTATATTTATTCTGCTGATTCTTTAGCCTCGAACTCCTTCACTACGGCTTCTGTTACGCCCGTAAAGGAAAAACCGCCATCATGGAACAGGTTCTGCATCGTTACCATTTTAGTGAGATCGCTGAAAAGGGTAACGCAATAATCGGCGCACTGGTCGGCACTGGCATTTCCCAAAGGGCTCATCTTATCGGCATAGGCCAGAAAACCGCCAAATCCTTTCACGCCGCTACCGGCGGTAGTCATGGTAGGCGATTGGGAAACGGTATTTACCCGAACTTTTTTCCGAACTCCGTAGTGATATCCAAAACTCCGGGACACGCTTTCCAGCAATGCTTTTGCGTCGGCCATCTCGCTGTAGTCGGGGAAAACCCGCTGTGCTGCTATATAGCTGAGCGCCACAACACTTCCAGCTTCATTTATCGCATCCATTTCCCAGGCTGTGCGCAAAACGCGATGCAGCGAAAGGGAAGATATATCCATGGTTTTTTGGGTGAACCCGTAGTCCAGTTCTGTATATGATTTTCCTTTTCGAACGTTGATGCTCATCCCCACTGCATGCAGGATAAAATCAACGCCGCCTCCAAAATGCGCCATCGCACCTTCAAACAGTTTTTTAAGATCCTCCATATTGGTAACATCGGCGCCAATAACAGGTGCCTGTACCATTTCTGCCAGCTTATTGATCTCGCCCATCCGCAAGGCCACCGGAGCATTTGTTAGCACTAACTGGGCTCCTTCTTCAAAACAACGAAGGGCGGTACGCCAGGCAATAGACTTTTCATCAAGCGCTCCAAAAATAATTCCTTTCTTTCCTTTAAGCAGATTGTGCGACATAATGCAGGTATTGATTTTAGTTATTTACCGGGGGTAAAAATAAGAACTATCGTATTAATTGCTTTAAAATTAAATAGCCGAATCAGGTCCTGAGAAAAATCCAAAATGCGGTTTGATGCGAATAAAAATAATAAAATGCCATCCCGAACCCCGGGGTTTAAGCGTCGAAATCAAAAAATCGGTTCCAAATATGCAGCTGCCGTTCCCCTTCGCCAACCTGGATCAGCCACGCCCTATTCCAAGCACTGAATGCCTGCACTGATTTTGAGGTATTGGCCATATCAGCATCATTGTGTCCGGATAAAATGTATTCCCCCGGGCCTCGGAAGAAATCCGTTAAGAAAATTGAAACGGACGGCGTAAAATAAAAATAGTTGTTACCAAAGCTGGGAAATGATCTTTGGCTCGTAAGTCCTACTACTGCCGGGTTATATTCTTTAGCTGGGACTTATTTTTATTTAGCCGGGAGTTTCAATTTTTAGGATTTATTCCGCAGCCCGATTTTTTTGCTCCACTTTTTTTCTAAAAAAAAGTGGAAGGGGTCATTTACAATGACTGCTCCTAATTTATTATTGATAAAGGTTTCGCGTGAATGGATTACCCAGACACCTCTAATATCAGCATAATTCAGAATTATTTTCTTTGAATTTATCCCTGTTTTTTATCCAATCAATTCTTTTGCATTCTCCAATGCAGCGGCAGTTGGTTTTTCGCCACTGAGCATTTTCGCTACCGCCTCAATTCGTTCATTCTTGTCTAGCAAACGGATATTGGTTTTGATTCCGGATTTAACGGCTTCCTTATATACAAAAAAATGCGCATCGGCCTTCCCCGCTATCTGCGGCTGGTGTGTGATGGCAATCAGTTGCCTGTCGGCCGACATATCTTTCATTATAATCCCGACCTGACGGGCAGCCTCACCCGAAATTCCCGTATCAATTTCATCAAAGATCATGGTGGGCAAATCGACCGACTGCGCTACCAGCGATTTAATACACAACATCAGCCGGCTTAATTCGCCGCCAGAAGCAACCTTGCGGATTGATTCAAAGCGATTACTTTTATTGGCATCAAATAAAAACTCAATCTGATCTTTCCCAAACTCATTCAAGGCGGCATCGTTGATATCGATCCGGATTCTTGCGTTGGGCATTCCCACCTGATTCAATAAATGGTTCACTTTTGTTTCAACCGGCTTCACCTGCTTTTTTCTTTTTTCAGAAAGCCCGGCCGCCTGCTCCATGGTCTGTTTTGATAACAGCTCCACTTCTTTTTCAATCTTAACAATGGCATCTTCCAGGTCAAGCACGGATTCAAGCTTTTTCTCCAGTTCTTCTTTCAAAGCCAGCAATTCGGCGGTAGTATGCAACCCGTGTTTCTTCAACAACCTGTACCCAACTGAAATGCGCTCGTTCAGCAGATCTATCCGTGCCGGCTCATATTGTACCTTATCGCTGATTCTTTCCACCTCACCGGCAATATCTTTTAATTCAATTTGTACGGAATTCAAACGCGAAGCTAGTTCTTCAAGTGCCGGATGAAGGCTGAGATAGGCCTGAAGCTGAGCCGACAGGATCCGCAACTGCGGAATCAGGGGCTGCTCGCCTTCTTCCAGTTCCGTGGTGATGCGAGTGAGCGCCGCTTTAATTCCTTCAGAACTTTCCAGCATTTTTAATTCCTGCTCCGCATCTTCCAGTTCATTTGGCGCAAAGGCCGCCTCATCCAGTTCATTAAACAAAAACCGGTTGTAATCCGATTCTTTGGCAAATAAATTTTTCGCTTCATGCAGCCGGTTCTTTTCCTGCAAAGCCTTTTGCAGGGCTGAAAACGAAACCTGATATTTCTGAAGGGCATTGGCGTTGCCAGCCAGTGCATCCAGGATCTCGCGCTGAAAACCCGCCTGCCCTAATTCAAGGGTATCGAACTGGCGATGCAGATCAACCAGTTGAGAACTGATCCGTCGGAGCTGATCCAGATTAACCGGCGTATCATTGATAAACGCCCTTGATTTTCCCGAAGGACTGATTTCGCGGCGAATCAATAATTCATCATCGGCCTCCAGTTCATCCTGCTTTAACAAGAGGGAAAGCGTTTCTTTACCGGGAATATGAAACAATCCTTCCACCACACATTTTTTATCATCCTGCAATAAAACGCCGGTATCGGCGCGGTCGCCCAGGATCAGCGAAAGTGCGCCCATCAGGATCGATTTTCCTGCTCCGGTCTCTCCGGTAATAATATTCATTCGCCCGGAAAAATCAATCTGCAACTGGTCGATGATTGCGTAATTCCGGATCTCAATTCTTTTCAGCATATTCCGACGAATTTAGAATTTTTAGGTTTCTGATAACCGCATATAATCCGGCACACCGGAATTTTTTTGCCTCAGAATTTGCGCTAAAATCCCTGTTCAGCGCTTATTCCGCATTCAACCGCCTGATTCCTGCTTTCGCTTTTTGATCAAGCGAATTTTTAAATTCATGCCCCTTCATTGCCATGCAGCGCCTGAACCATTTGATGGCCTGCTCCTTATTATTTTCACGTTCATAAATATACCCCAACTGCAAGGCCGAGCGGGCCGCAAAATATTCTTTCCGGTTTTCGCCATTCGTAACAGCCAGCGAATAGTAATAAACGGATTCCCTTACTTTATTCAGATCATCGTATAAACGACCCATCCTGTATTGGTATTCAAGTTTCTCTTCCGGTTTTGAATATGCCTCCACCGGTTTTGATTCCAGCAATTCTATTGCCCGATGATAATAGCCTCCATCATTTAATAATCTTGCCTTAAGAAGAGTTTTATCCGGAAACTCCTGCTGTTTCGAAAACCGTTGCGCGTTTTTATCAGCCTCCGTATCTACCGAACCCCGGGTTGCTATCAGATTTTTATATTTCACCGCATTGCCGGGATCGTCATTCAGGTAATAAAACCAGCTCAATTTTTCAAGCATATCTTTTAGATAAAATCTGCCTTTAAAATCGCGGACAAAGCGTTTCATGTAAAAAGCCGCATCCGGCTTTAGCTGGCTTAAACGGATATAGCCCATTTCCAAATCCCAAATGGGTGTGCGGAAATACCCGGCCGATGGATTCTTATGCCGCAGCACCTGTTCTGCAAACGCGGCACGCTGATCATTAATGCTGAGATTCACCGCGAGATACGTAAAGAGGTGATTGTTTACAAGATCAAGTTTCTGGTTCTTTATAAAATCAAACACGCCTTTGCGGTCATTCTGGACATGAAACTTAAGGTAGAGATAAAAGAAGATTCCTTCATCCCGAAACAAGGAAGCCAGGTCGGAATCATCATTCAGAAATTGCTCCAGCATGTTCATACCGCGCTGCAGGTCGCCGCGTATCCCAAGCAGGTTGCTCAGCCATTTATACCCATCGGGAATGGTACTTGCCGCTATCTGCAAAGAGCCATAATAAAGTTTGGAAGGTTCAAATTCGGGAAACCGGTTCACCGACTCGCGGCTAAGGAGAAAAGATCTTCTGAATGCCCAGCCTGCATTCCAGTTCCTCCCAAACTTCACATCAATTGCTGCAGACTGAAATTGAATTACCATTCTTGTAAATAAGCGGAAAGGATCATGCTCAGGGCCCCGGGCCATCAACTCCGTTCTTTTATCGAAATGGGGCCGGCGGCGTTTGTACTCTTCCGGATCTTCATTAAAAAACAGTACAAAAAAATCGATGTAATTTTCGAGAAAATACGGGATCAGGTTGTTGGGATTTTTTGCTTTTTCTTCTTTGATCAGTCTTTCGCCCTCTGCCATCTTCCAATGAACGATCGAACGGTATGCCTGGCGGCATCCTTCATTGAAATCAAAGACCGGCTGCCCTTTCAGCGCGGTTGAAAAAGCCGCCCCAAATAATAAGAAAAACAAAAATCTCTGAGGCCATTTCCGTGGCAACGCGATTTGCATACCGCAAGATACACCAAACAAAAAACCCCGGAATTACCGGGGCTTTCGATGAAAATATAATTCGTTCTGTCATTTAATATCAACGGTATCGAACAGGTCGTTATCAACCAGGATCCGCCCGCAGTTTTCGCAAACGATGATTTTTTTACGCTGCTTGATCTCACTCTGCCGTTGAGGCGGATTGGCATTGTAACAACCACCGCAGGCATCTCTTTCAACCGGAACGACCGATAGTCCGTTTCTGTAGTTTTTGCGGATCCGGTCATAAGAATTCAGTAAGCGCGATTCTACTTTTTCTCTCGCCTGGTTGGAAAGGTCGGTAAAGTGATTTTCCTCTTTTTCCGTGGAAGCAATGATTTTTTCCAACTCCCCTTTTTTGTTATTAAGAACCCCTTCTTTCGAGCCCAGATTTTTCTTTGCCTTTTCCAGGATCACCACTTTTTCGGCAATTTCCTCGTTGGCATCCTTAATATG
>JAEZAY010000058.1 GCA_023427575.1 Bacteroidota bacterium
TCAGGAAACCGATGTTATAAATATTACCACCCCTGTTACCAAATGGAATTATCAGGTAACCGATGCGAACGAAATTCCATCCGTACTGGCCAAAGCTTTTTATATAGCGGCCAGCGGAAGGCCGGGCCCCGTGCTGATCGATATAACCAAAAATGCGCAAATCCAGAAATTTGATGCGGAGCCATACGTGAAATGTGATCATATCAGAAGTTATCGGCCTAAACCAATTGTTCGTGCTGAATATGTACAGAAAGCCGCTGAACTGATCAATAAGGCAAATAAACCTTTTGTGATTTTTGGTCAGGGTGTTATTCTTGGCAAGGCTGAAAAAGAATTTAAAAAATTCATCGAAAAATCCGGGATTCCGGCAGCCTGGACCTTACTCGGACTGAGTGCCCTGCCCACCAGCCATCCGCTGAATGTAGGAATGCTGGGCATGCACGGAAACTATGGTCCGAATGTTCTTACCAATGAATGTGATGTTCTGATTGCCGTTGGAATGCGTTTCGATGACCGCGTAACAGGCCGGCTCGATAAATACGCCAAACAGGCCCAGGTAATTCATCTCGATATAGACCCTGCGGAAATTGATAAAAATGTAAAAGCGGAAGTTCCGGTATGGGGTGATTGTAAAGAAACCCTGCCGATGCTTACCGAACTGATAGAGCAGAAAGTGTATCCCCAATGGGTTCAAAAATTCCGGCAGTTTGAAAAGGAAGAAATTGATGCGGTTATACAGGAAGAGATGAACCCTTCCACCGACAAGATGACGATGGGAGAGGTAATCAACGTGCTGAACCAGCTCACCGGCGGAAATGCCGTGATAGTAACGGATGTAGGCCAGCATCAGATGGTTGCCTGCCGGTATTCTCATTTTAATGAATCAAAAAGCAATGTTACCTCCGGAGGTTTAGGCACCATGGGATTCGCATTGCCGGCGGCGATCGGGGCCAAATTCGGCGCACCGCATCGAACAGTGGTAGCCGTTATAGGTGATGGTGGATTTCAGATGACGCTGCAGGAACTGGGAACCATTATGCAGACAGACCTGAACGTAAAAATTCTTATTCTGAATAATCAGTTCCTTGGAATGGTTCGCCAGTGGCAGCAATTGTTCCATGATCGCCGTTATTCGTTCGTAGACATCACCAGTCCCGATTTTGTTATGGTAGCCCGCGGATATGGAATTGAAGGCGCTAAAATTTCCGACCGCAGCGATTTGCGAGGCGCACTGGAAACCATGCTGGAGCACAATGGGTCTTACCTGCTGGAAGTAATGGTTGGAAAGGAGAACAATGTATTTCCAATGGTGCCGCAGGGTTGCAGTGTGTCGGAGATCCGGCTCAGGTAAATGTTCGTGAAAAAGAGGATCCGGATTCACTAGAATCCATTATCCGAAACAATTTTATTTAATAGCAGTAGAAAGCATACGCTTTATGAAACAGGAATTCACCATCACCGTGTACACAGAAAACCAGATTGGTTTACTGAACCGGATCGCAATAATCTTTTCAAGAAGAAAGATCAATATTGAAAGCCTGAATACTTCACCGAGTGAAGTGGAAAGTATCCACCGCTTTACCATCGTTATTACTGAAACAGAAGAAGTGGTGAAAAAACTGGCCCGCCAGATCGAAAAGCAGGTGGAAGTTTTAAAGGCTTATTACAATACCGGCGAGGAGATCGTTTGGCAGGAAATGGCGCTTTACAAAGTGCCTACTGATGAGATTGCTGAAAAAGTAAAGGTTGAAAGACTGTTGAGGCAATATGGAGCCCGGGCCGTGGTTATTCGTAAAGACTATACCATTTTTGAAACAACAGGGCATAGAGAAGAAACCGATTTGCTGGTTAAAGTGCTGGAACCTTATGGGCTTATAGAATTTGTGCGCAGCGCACGCGTGGCTATTATTAAAGCCAGCCACGGCTTCCACGAAAAGCTGAAAGAATTTGAAAGACAGGAACCCAGCAATGAAGTAGTGGAGAACGAATTCCTGAATAAACAGGAAGAAGTTTTTTCAATGTAAACAAAATGAAACCTGAAAGGCATTGATTTGAAATTATCCTGGCCGGATCTGATCAGCATCCGGGATCAGGGAAGACTTCAGTAAATATTCAATTTTAAAAATCTAAAATTTCATACAAACATGGCAAAACTAAATTTCGGCGGAGTTGAAGAAAACGTTGTAACCCGTGAAGAATTTCCTTTGGAAAAAGCCCGGCAGGTATTAAAGGATGAAGTGGTTGCTGTTATCGGATATGGCGTTCAGGGTCCGGGACAGGCATTAAACCAGAAAGAAAATGGAGTAAATGTAATTGTTGGGCAAAGAAAGGATTCTAAATCATGGGATAAAGCCGTTCGCGATGGTTTTGTGCCGGGAGAAACACTTTTTGAAATCGAAGAAGCGCTACAAAGAGGAACAATTATCTGTTATCTGTTAAGCGATGCCGCCCAGATTCAGTTTTGGCCTACAGTAAAAAAATACCTTACGCCAGGCAAGGCGCTCTATTTTTCGCATGGCTTCGGGATCACCTACAATGATCAAACCGGGATTGTTCCTCCTGCAGATGTTGATGTTTTCCTGGTAGCGCCGAAAGGATCCGGAACTTCACTTCGCAGAATGTTCCTGCAGGGTCGTGGACTGAACAGCAGCTATGCAATTTTTCAGGATGCCACAGGCCGTGCATTTGAAAGAGTGGTATCACTGGGAATCGCCATTGGTAGCGGATACCTGTTTGAAACCGATTTCAAAACAGAGGTGTATAGCGATCTTACCGGCGAAAGAGGAACGCTGATGGGTGCGATCCAGGGAATTTTTGCTGCACAGTATGAAGTGCTTCGCAGTAAGGGTCACACGCCTTCAGAAGCTTTTAATGAAACAGTGGAAGAGCTTACCCAGTCGCTGATGCCATTGGTTGCTGAAAACGGAATGGACTGGATGTATGCCAACTGTTCAACCACTGCCCAGAGAGGCGCGCTCGACTGGTGGAAGAAATTCCGTGATGCAACCCTGCCGGTATTTAATGACCTGTATGAAAGTGTGGCGGCTGGTAAAGAAGCAGCTCGTTCTATTGAAAGCAATAGCAAAACCGATTACCGCGAAAAACTGGAGCTTGAACTGAAGGAACTGCGCGACAGTGAGCTTTGGCTTGCCGGTAAAACCGTACGTAGCCTGCGTCCCGAAAACCAGGCTGCCGCCGATCTGAAAAACGAAGTTTCAGTAGAAGGATAATTCAGAAAGAGCTGCCTTGCGGCATCAGTGCCGGAAGGCAGAGCTTAATAAAAGAAGAAAAAAATGGAAAATCAAACGGTTTCCGTGAACCCGGTTCCGGATCTTTCAGAAGGTCCGGAACTGGATTTTCAAAAGGCAGCTTCCCGGATCAGAACCGTTGTTACAAAAACACCGCTGATCTATAACCGGAACCTGTCGCGTCGATATAACTGTAATGTATATCTGAAAAGAGAAGATTTGCAGGTAGTTCGATCCTACAAGCTGCGGGGTGCATTTAACATGATCAGTTCTTTGCCGCCGGAGAAACTGGTCAATGGCGTGGTATGCGCCAGTGCGGGAAATCATGCGCAGGGTTTTGCCTATTCTTGCAAAAAACTGGGCATTAAGGGAGTGGTGTTCATGCCGATAATCACCCCGAATCAAAAGATCAGTCAAACGAAAATGTTTGGCGAAGAATTTATTGAGATCAAGCTGGTGGGCGATACATTTGACGACTGCTCGCTGGCAGCGCAGAAGTATACCCTGGCCAATGATATGACCTTTATTCCGCCTTTTGATGATCTCCGCATTATTGAAGGGCAGGGCACAGTGGCCGCCGAGATTCTGGACGAACTGTCGCAGGTTGATTTTTTATTTGTTCCGATTGGCGGCGGCGGACTCGCAGCCGGTACAGGAACCTATTTTCATCAGCATTCGCCAAAA
Organism: Bacteroidota bacterium; assembly: GCA_023427575.1. Lineage (GTDB taxonomy): Bacteria > Bacteroidota > Bacteroidia > Chitinophagales > Chitinophagaceae > Flavitalea. The sequence continues at coordinate 3,933 of JAEZAY010000058.1, forward strand.
ACAAAAATTATTGGCGTGGAACCGGAAGGGGCCCCTTCCATGACGGAGGCTTTTAAAGCCGGTAAACCCGTCACGCTCACCGAAATTGATCGTTTTGTAGACGGTGCTTCTGTTAAAACCGCAGGCGATTTAACCTATTCTATTTGCCGCGATGTGGTGCATGAGATCAACCTGGCCCCGGAGGGGAAAATTTGCACTACAATTTTGAAACTCTATAACGAGGATGCCATCGTTGTTGAGCCAGCCGGCGCCCTGTCAGTAACGGCACTCGACGATTATAAAGCGCAGCTTACCGGCAAAAATGTGGTTTGCATCATCAGCGGGGGAAACAATGATATTGACCGGATGCAGGAAATCCGCGAACGTTCACTTCAGTTTGAAGGACTTAAACATTATTTCCTGATCCGATTCGCACAGCGGCCCGGGGCATTAAAAGAATTTGTAAACATGGTGCTGGGTCCAACAGACGATATTACCCGCTTTGAATACATGCAAAAACACAATAAGGAAACCGGGCCCGCGCTGGTAGGCATCGAACTTCAAAGCAGGGAGGATTATGACGCGCTGGTAACAAATCTAAAAAAATACAATCTTAACTATACCGAGCTGAACAAAAATGACAATTTGTTTGGGTATCTCGTTTAAAAAAAGACCGGCAAAAAAATTACTGATTTTAACTTGAAACCGGCAATTATTCGTATTTTCATTCAGATACCGCTTGATTGGTTAGAAAATATTCAGGTTTTCTCCCGGTTAAGTGAAAATTTTCAAACTGTTTCTTTATATGGTAAGTAATCGTGGGTTGTATTCGCCTGAATTTGAGCATGATGCATGCGGGATTGGCTTTGTGGCGAATATTAAGGGTAATAAGTCGCATCAGATCGTATCGGATGCCTTAACCGTGCTGGAGAACATGGAGCACCGTGGAGCTTGCGGCTGTGAAAGCAATTCCGGCGATGGTGCGGGCATTATGATTCAGGTGCCTCATGAGTTTTTCTTTGATGAATGCATTCGTTTGGGCGTTCATCTGCCTTCATACGGTAAGTACGGAGT
>JAEZAY010000137.1 GCA_023427575.1 Bacteroidota bacterium
TATTTATGGAGAATACGAAACCAAATCAGGCAGCGATCATTATTTCAAAGGCATGGCCGGGTTTAACTATGAACAGTCTACCTGGAAAAGACTTCAAACACTTCGGAATGGACTGATTTATGAAGACGCGGAAGATATTAATCTGGCCCTTGGTCAGTCGATAGTAACCGGCGGCGGCTGGGATCGCTGGAATATCATGGGTGGATTTTTCCGGATGAACTATGCCTTTAAAGATCGTTACCTGGTGGAAGTGAATGGCCGTTATGATGGATCTTCCAAATTTCCATCAAACGAGCGCTATGCGTTTTTCCCTTCTGTTTCGGCAGGATGGAGAGTATCCGGGGAAGAGTTTTTTGATGTACCCTTTATCTCCGATCTGAAAATCCGTGGGTCGTATGGTTCGCTGGGGAACGGTAATATCAATTCCTACGCTTTCCAGGAACAATTCAGCATTTCACAATCGGGCCGGATTTTGAACGGACAAAGACCGCAAAGAACCAGCCAACCGGGTGTTATACCGGCTGGCTTAACCTGGGAAACTTCTACAACTTCCAATATCGGAATTGATCTTGGAATGTTTAACAACCGGTTCCGCTTAGTGGGTGATGCGTATATCCGTAAAACCACCGACATGTTTACAGTTGGAATGTCTTTACCGGCTGTGTTTGGAACCGGCGTACCGCGCGGAAACTATGCCGATCTGAAAACCACTGGCTGGGAGATCAACCTCTCATGGCGCGACAAAACCAATTTAGCGTCTAAGCCTCTGGGTTATGAACTTCGCTTTACACTTGCCGATTATCAATCCGAGATCTTAAAGTATAATAATCCCGAAGGAAAACTCAGTGATTATTATGCCGGACAGAAAGTGGGTGAAGTATGGGGTTATGTAACCGAAGGATTTTTTGTTTCAGAGGAAGATGTGGCGAAATCAGCCAAGCAAACCTTATTCAGAGCTTCGGCTTCAGGGGAATGGCTTCCGGGGGACATTAAGTTCAGAGATTTGAATGGCGATGGTTTTATCAATAATGGCGATAACAACCTGGCGAATCCCGGTGATATGACCGTTATCGGAAACACTACTCCACGATATACTTATGGCATCACGGTAAGCCTTGACTGGAATAACTTCTTCTTTTCAACTTTTTTCCAGGGTGTAGGAATGCAGGACTGGTGGCCTGGAAGAGAAGCGGGTACATTCTGGGGCCAGTATAACAGACCGTATAACCGATTACCAACCTGGCATCTGGACGAGATCTGGTCTGCGGAAAATCCAAATACCTATCTGCCACGATACAGGGGTTATGTGGCGCAGAATGCTGCCGGCGAACTTTCACAAATTCAAACCAAATACATGCAAAACACAGCTTATATCCGGATGAAAAATATTCAGCTCGGTTATGCATTGCCGTCACGGCTTACTTCGAGGATCGGCGCTTCGCAGGCAAGAGTGTATGTGTCTGGTGAAAACCTGCTTACTTTTTCACCCTTGTACCGGATAACCCGCGATCTGGACGTGGAAAATCTGGATGGTTCCGACCGGGTACTGACCTCCGGAACTTCGGGGAACGGTCATAATTACCCAATGCTTAAATCTTTCACATTCGGTCTGTCAGTGACACTATAAACCAGGTTGAAACAGTAAGATTAACATATTCATTTTACAAGAAATAATTTCTATATATGAGACATTCCTATTTGTTCATCGGTTTTTTGGCAATGCTGTTCAGCAGTTGCAGCAAACTGGATCAGGTGCCTGAAGCAACGGCTTCGCGAAATGCCGTTTTTGGAAGTGAGAAGGGGCTTGAGTTATATGCCTATTCGTTTTATGATATTTTACCCAGTGCCAATGCCATTCATCAGGGTGATGCGATGGCTGACTATTCGGCTCGGAGAGAAGTGCCGGATTTTATCCGTCCTGGAGCTTTTGGTCCCCGGCAAAGTTCGGGTTGGTCATGGGGCAATTTGCGGAACATCAATTATTTTCTGGAAAACAATAACAATCCGGTCATTCCGGAAGAGATCCGCAATCATTATAATGGTCTTGCCCGATTTTTCCGGGCCTGGTTTTATTTTGATATGGTGAAACGTTTTGGTGATGTGCCCTGGATCAACAAAACAATGGATGTTAACGATCCCGATCTGTATAACGAGCGGGATCCGAGAACAATGGCAATGGATTCAGTTCTGAACGATCTGAACTATGCCATCGCCAATATTCGCACCAGTTCCGATCCAACCCGCAGCCTCATCACCAAAAATATCGCCTATGCATTTAAGTCCAGAGTAGCCCTGTTCGAAGGAACATTCCGTAAATATCACACCGAGCTTGGGTTGGAATCATCCGCACAAAGCTGGTTGAATGAAGCCGCTTCGGCTGCGCAGGCCGTTATTGAAAGTGGGTCTTTTTCACTGAACCAGGCAGGGGGCGCATCTGCTTCATATCGTCAGGTATTCACCAGTAAAACCCCGGTTGCCAATGAGGTGATGCTGGCCATTATAATCGATCCGGCATTAAGTGTTTTTAATGATGCCAACTGGTGGTGGACAAGTTCTACCTACGGGGCGCGTGTAAGTCTGACAAGAACTTTTGTAAATACCTATTTAAACATCGATGGTACTCCGTTTACCGACGAACCGGGATACCGAACCCAAACTTTTGCCGAAGAAGTTAAAGGAAGGGATCTTCGGTTAAAACAAACCATTCGAACCGGCGATTATAAAAGAATCAATGGCGGTACTCCGGAGGCGGCTCCTCCTGTATTTTCGTATACCTATACAGGTTACCAGCCGATTAAATGGACGCTGGATGATACATATTATGATGGCGGAAGCCGGAACGATAACTCCATTCCCGTATTCCGGTATGCCGAGGTATTGCTGAATTACGCGGAAGCAAAAGCCGAACTGGGAACCATAACCGATCAGGACTGGGCCAATACCGTTGGAGCACTCCGGAAAAGAGCCGGCATTACCGGCAATGTAGATCTGCTTCCAACCCGGGTTGACCCTTATCTTCAAGCCAACTATTTCCCCGAAATTTCCGATCCTGTTATCCTCGAAGTGCGACGGGAAAGAGGGATTGAACTGGTGCTGGAAGGGCATCGCTTCAACGATATCTTACGCTGGAAGAAAGGCGAGTTGATGGAAATGCAGTGGAATGGTTTTTACGTTCCTGCATTGGATACACCAATGGATCTGAATGAAGACGGGAAGATGGATGTGTTGTTTTACACCACCAGGCCGGCAACCACCATTCCCGGGGTAACATATATAAACGTGGCACCTACCATTAGTGCAGGCGTAAATCCCCAGCAATTATCACAGGGAAACAAGGGAGAGCTGGTTTGGTTAAACAACGTGCCCAGGGTATGGGAAGATAAAAATTATTATTATCCGATTCCCGAAGCCGATAGACTGATGAACCCGAAACTGGAACAGAATGAAGGCTGGTGAATTCTGAATCATTTTTAACTGAACTGGTCATCCCAAATCGTTTACTGATACCAGTTATAAATTTAACAGATGAAAAAATTTGTTTTTCTGTTTCTGTTAGCATTTGCCCTGGGGCAGGGGTATGCACAGGAGATCCGGATCAGTTCCTACAATTTACGGTACGATAACCGCGGGGATACCGGAAATTTATGGGTCGACCGCCTGCCCATTGTGGTGGAACTGATCCGCTACCACGATTTTGATATCATTGGCACCCAGGAAGGATTGATTCACCAGCTGGAAGGTGTACATAAAGGCCTTCCGCAATACGAATGGTACGGACTGGGCCGGGATGATGCTGAAAAAAAGGGTGAGTTTTCCGCCATCTTTTACAAAAAAGACAAATACCGTCTGCTTAAAAAAGGTGATTTCTGGCTTTCTGAAAATCCCGCTGCGCCCGGTTTTGGCTGGGATGCTAAACATAACCGGATCTGTACCTGGGTTCAGCTCCAGGATCTTAAAAGCAAAAAGAAATTTTATGTTTTTAATGTTCACTTCGATCATCAGGGTAAGACCGCCAGGGTGGAAAGCGGAAAACTAATGCTGGAAAAGATCCGGTCCATCGCGGGCAATGAACCCGTATTGCTCACCGGTGATTTTAACGGCGATCATCAGAGCGATTGGTATCTGCGGATTGCCGAATCAGAACAATTGAAAGATTCCTACAGGCTGGCATCACATCCTTATTTGACAACCGGTTCTTCAAATTCGTTTGGAAGACGATTAAACCACCTTTCGGTAATCGATCATATTTTTGTTTCTAAACATTTTCAGGTTAGAAAATGGGCTGTTCTCACCGATAGTTACAAGGGTAAATTTCCTTCGGATCATTTTCCGGTAGTAGCGGATTTATCCTGGAAAAAATAGTTCTTGCTTCAGTTAGTCTTTAGTATGGCCGGCATTTTGCCGGCCTTTTTTTTCCGGGTCTGGAGTCGGGAGTGTCCTTACTGCCGATGGTCTGTGATCAGATAAAATCCGAAACAAAAACATAACATGAATGCAATGCTGGAACCGGTGAAGATTATTAATTTAGAACCGGCAATTAATTCGTGTGCTGGTTCATTGGGTCATTTAATTTAACGTTTCAGCAGGAGTTTTGATTGAGCAAACAGCGGGTTCAATTTTACGCTTGTTCTGAAATGTTTAATTATAGGAATAATAATTTAACCAAAAGAATCCGCTTTTCAGACTGGCATTTTTATAAAGGAATAAGAGCGAA
>JAEZAY010000154.1 GCA_023427575.1 Bacteroidota bacterium
GGCTTATACAGATAAGATTGAATCACCGTTAAGCCATAACGTTGGTTCAGAAATAACCTGGTTGGCTCTATCAGATTGTAGGTAATATTGCCCTGGTTCAACACTTCATTCGGCGATTCAAGAAAGCCCAGATCATTGGGATAATATTTTGGGGTTTCCAGGTCATTGCTGATATAGTATTGTAATTTTCCGCTGACCTTGGCAAACTCAACATAGTTTTTGAATCCATCAAATCCACCCTTTTCTTCATAAATTTTGCTATAACGGGGACGGAGAAAAAATCCATACCGGTTTTGTTTATCGTACAGCGCCAGATCGATGCCGGTAACATTTGCGTCTCTGGCCTTTCCGCTCCGGATTACATTCGTGTTTGTAAGTGTTATGTAAGAACGGTTTTTCAAGGCCTGATCCAGAACAAACACATTATAATTGGTTAATTCCTCTGTAATGATGGAAGTATCACGACCGTCGATCGTGCTTCGAAGCAGGGCTTTTTCGGGCTGCGCGATGGCATTAAAAACACCAATTCCCAGATTGTTGCGGGTTCTCCCGGAAAACTTAACGGCATTGTATAACCGCGTTATCCCCGGATTTTTTATTATCTCATAATCCTTCAGCAGTCCGTCACTCACTTCATTATTGATCCGGTAATAAGCAGCCGGTATGGCGCCCACTCTTCTTGATTAAAAGATCCCCGCCTTATTAAACAATTCGGTTCCCTCGGTAAAGAATGGCCGGTTTTCACGAAACTGAATTTCAAAGGGACTGATATTGTTTATAACATTATCCGATACTACCTGTCCAAAGTCGGGAATCAATGTGGCATCGAGCGTAAAGCTTTCGCTGATCCCCACTTTTACGTCCATGCCTCCACTGCGGAGCCAGTCTTTATTAAAATTGCTTTCACCGTCGGGAGAACTTCTGAATCCGGTACTGACATAGGGTGAAAAACTGAGCCGAAGCGGAGGCAGGATATCCGCAATACCGCTCAGATTGCCAAACTGGTTCACAAAGCCGCTGACATTCGGATTTACGGGATTCCAGAACGACACTTCATTTAACCGGCGCGTGAACCGGAGGAACTGAATCCCCCATTCCTGAACCGGCAGGCGGGAAAAGCGAATCGAAAAAAGGGGAATTTTTAATTCTACAATCCATCCGTCTTTTACAATACTCACTTTACTATCCCAAACGGCATCCCAGCTCAGATCACCATAACTATTGTATTCAACGGGCGCATTGGCCGAGATCCGGGCATCGCTTTGAACATTACGGGAGGTAACAAGAAACTGGAAAGCATTCTGCCGGTCTTTATACGTATCTAGGAAAACCGAAAAATAGTCAACGTCTGCCTGTCTTTCCTGGTCACGGGCGGTAAATTGCCGCCGGATCAGGTCGGGGTCATCGTAAATATAGGCCCCCACATAAATGGAACTGTTGTCGTAAATCACTTTAACAATGGTGCGAAGCTTCGAAGTATCGCCAAAAACGGGAGAATTGGTAATAAAGTCAGTGGCTTCGGGAACATTATGCCAGGCGGGTTCATCCAGGTTCCCGTCTATACGCGGAACGGCTGATGCACGAACTGCAAAAGTCTGTTTGTTTTGTCCCAGGCCTGACGTTTGGATAAAAAGGATAAATAATATCAATAGGGTTCCGCAACGCATGGGAATGGGGCTCCGGGTCAGGCCTGATCTAGTTTGTGGTTTTGAATAAATACCCGATTACTCATCTGCGATCTGTAAACGGATTGGCAATATACATAGAATTCAGCCCAAATCAAACGCTTTGGTGAGGCCTTCCGCACACTGGCCCCCTGCGATTTCCTTGTTTCAATCCTTTGCCAATCGGAGAATACCTGCAGAAAAAATCCTTTGCTAATTCATTTTATTTTTGAGGTTAGCAACCTGATCCTGGAGGTTAGATACCAGGTTCGCCAGTTGGTTCACATCCCAACGGGGTTGGGTATTGGCCTTGCTAATGACAAAACTGGCCTGCCAGATTTCCATGATCTCACTGGTGTTTACCGAATATGGCTGGTAACTGGTATTGTCGCTAACCAGGGTTATCTTGTTTTTTGTTTTAGGAGTTTTCAAAACCCTTTTATAAACGATGCCTTCGTTCCGGGAAACGATGATATAGGTTTGATTGCTGCGGATATCCTCCAGCTTTTCCAGCTTTTCACCTACAATGATTGAGCCGCTGGGGGTGGGAAGCATGGAATCGCCCACGATTTCAAAAGCCCGGTAATTGCCCGGTGCCAGCATGGGCAATGTAAAAGTATTCAGTTCATCAATAAATTCCGGATCGGCAAAACCCGCCAGGTAACCGGCCGCCGCTTTCACCGGCACAAACTGGATTTCCGCGGAACCGGCCGCCAGTTTTTGCGCCCGCCTTTTGGCCAGATAACTGCCCTTTGTTTCGGTAAGGTCTTTCAAAAGCAGATCATCCAGCGATAACTTAAAAATTTCCATCACGGTTTCCAGGATTTCAATCCGCGGCTCCGCCCTTTCTTCTTCGTATGCGCCCAGCAATGAACGTTTGATTTTCAAGCGGGAAGCAAACTCCTCCTGGGTCCACCCCCTCAGCTTCCGCAGGTATTTCAGATTTCCGGCTGCAAAGGACATAACTAATATTTTTAGCCCTGAAATTACTAAATAATTTAACAATGAAAAAAATAGTTCTTATTTCCTGCTCCAGGCCTTTGCATTCTGCCAAAAAACCGCCTTTTCCTTACCTTTGCATCCCTGTCAATTTGACCATAACTATTGTATTGCATCATATTTGACTTATTTATCCGCCGCTTGTTATAATTCAACCGCAGCGGTTACTTTAAAATTTTAACCAGGATATATGTTAGGTTTCTTTTCGAAAATGTTTGGTGGCAGTAAATCGGAGAAAGATATCAAGGCGATACAGCCAATGGTTCTGACGATCAATCAACACTTTGAATCATATAAGTCACTCACCAATGACCAGCTTCGCGGCAAAACGGACGAGTTTCGCGGCAAGATCAGCGAATATCTGCGCGAAATTGATACAGAAATTAAAAAGCTGAGCACTGAAGGTGAAGAACTTCCCTTCACGGAAATGAATCAGAAAGAATCTATTTACCAGCAGATCGACCAGCTCAAAAAGGATCGCGACAAAAAGCTGGAGGAGGTTCTTAACC
>JAEZAY010000204.1 GCA_023427575.1 Bacteroidota bacterium
GGAACCTGCCTTTTGTACAAAACATCCGGGCTGCGGCATTGATGGCAGCTCCTGATCGGTTCACCCCGCCAAACCGCAAACTGGAGGAAAACCTAAACCCGGCAAATCCCCGCGCATTAACCTCGGGAATTCGCAAAACCAATGAACTGCAAGAGCTGATTAATTACGGATCCAGTTTCGAGCAAGTACATATTCACGAAGGGGAATTTCTTCATAAAAACGGCTTTCGCGGTGCAGATATTACCATTGCGGTTATAGATGCCGGTTATAGCTCCTATGATACCAATCCGGCATTCGACAGCATGCGGCTGGAAGGGCGGCTTCTGGGCGGCTATGATTTTGTTCTCAACCAGCCGGGAATCTATTCCGGTCATTCCCATGGATCGTATTGCCTTTCCATCATGGCTTCCAATATCCCTGGTAAAATTGTGGGATCGGCGCCAAAGGCATCCTACTGGCTGCTGAGATCGGAAGATGCCGGATCCGAATACCCGGTTGAAGAACATAACTGGGCTGTGGCCGCCGAGTTCGCTGACAGTACTGGCGCCGACATTATATCTTCCTCGCTGGGATATATCAGTTTTGAAGACCCGGTTTTTAATCACACGCACGAAACCCGCGATGGCAATACCGCAATGGCAACAAGAGCCGGTGATTATGCGGCAAAAAAAGGAATCATTGTAATGAACAGTGCCGGAAACAGCGGCGGTTCGCCGGGGGATGAGAAGTATATTTCGGTTCCTGCCGATGGCGACAGCGTAGTTGCCGTTGGTGCAATAAGGCGGGATGGCCTGATTGCCAATTTTAGCAGCATAGGACCTTCCGGTTCCGGCAAAGTAAAGCCCGACCTGGTTTCCATAGGTGAGGGAGCAGTATTTGCCGACTTAAGCGGCGCTCCGGTTTCGGGTAATGGAACTTCTTATTCAAACCCGAACCTGGCGGGACTGATGGCATGCCTTTGGGAAGCCTTTCCGGAATTTACCAATATGGAAATTATCGCAGCGGTAAAAGAAAGTGCCGATCGCTTTCTAAACCCCGATTACCGCTATGGCTATGGAGTTCCCAATTTCCGAACTGCCTATAATCTTTTATTAAAGGAAAGAACAAAACGAAATGCCGGGCTTATCCTGGGTGATGAAACGCTGAAAGCTTTTCCGGTTCCATTCGGATCCCAGGGCTTTACGGTGTTGCACAAAGCTCCTGCCAGCGGCAAGGCTGAATTCCTTATATATGATGCCGCTGGCAGGCTGGTTCAGCGCCAGTCGCATGATATGATTGGCGGACAGATTTACACGCTTCAGTTTTCGAGTGCCGCAATGAGCGCCGGAATTTATATTTTGGAATACCGGCATTCAAGGTTCAGACAAAGCCTGCAATTAATTAAAACGCCCTAACCAACCTGGATAAGAGCAGCGTACATGGAGTCTGCACGTTCGCTATAGCCGGTAATCAATCCAGAGCGAACGAGTTTTAACTGCCTGAATTCCCTGATTGCAAAATCCATCAGTTCTTCATTCTCTTTTTTGAAAACGGAACAGGTTATATATAAAATGTAGCCCCCTGTTTTTGCGACGGGGATAATATTAGAAAGGATCTTTTTTTGAAGAACTGCATACCGGCTGATTTCAGCCGGCTGAAAATACCGGAGATTTTCAGGTGATCGCCCCCAGGTTCCGGAACCCGTACAGGGTAAATCGGCAATGATCAGGTCAAAGTTGCCCGGAGGAGGCGGTTCTTTTTCAATTTCGGCTGTAAATAAGTTCTGAACGGGAATTTCCGCTTCTTTTAAGCGCAGTTTCAGATTTTGCAAAATAGAAAAACGTTTGTCCGAAACCGTTAGCTCAATTCCCGGAATTGAATCATAGACCATGATCGACTTCCCTCCACTGGCTGCACAGCAATCCCATACCTGCAAATTCTGCGGCAATTTTTCAAAACGGGGCAGGTAACCGGCCGTTCTTTGTGAACTGTAATCCTGAATTTCCAGATCCCGGTTTAGGCGAAATAAGGTTTCTACAGGAGTTCTATTTGGAACCGAAAGGGTTTGATCAGACCATTTTTTATAGTTGATACCGTTCTCTTCCAGGATCGAAATCGTTATTTTCTCTTTCCTTGGCCGGATCCGCAGAAAGAGTTCGGGCTGGATCAGATGCGAAAGCAGAAAAGCCTTTGTGTCTATCCCATCCGATAGCTCATCATGCAAAGGGAAAATGGCCATCATATCAAGGTCCTGCAGATTTTGCTGCAGGTATTTTAATCTTGATTCAGGAGCCTTTAGATCGAAGCTGCCAAAGGCCTGGTTCAGCTCCAGCCCAATTGTTTCGAGCGTGGGTGAAGGTGAATCCGAACAAAGAAATAAACCGTAAATGATCTGATCTCTTATGGAAAATGATTGCAGCATTTTACCAGTTCGGAAATAACAGTAACAGAGATGCGAAATATTCCGACGGTCTTTCGAACCATACTTTTTTTCCGCGCTGAAAAATGATTTCAGATAATGGTGAAAGGGAATCTCACCACGGTATTGCTCCAGGATGGAAACTGCCGTATTAAGATGGGAATAATATTTTTTCAAATTACCTGACCCCATATTATAAATAAGGGCTTTCCGATGAAAGCCCTGGTAATAATTTCGTTTCAGTATTAAGTTTATGTAGCTGCCTCTTAAAAGCGGTCTTATAGTTCCAGCAAGGTTTTAACGGGATCTTTGCCAAAAAGCAATTGTTCAGGATTTTCAAGCAATTCCTTCACCCTTACCAGGAACCCAACCGATTCACGGCCATCAATAATCCGGTGATCGTAACTCAATGCCAGGTACATCATTGGCCTGATAACCACCTGTCCATTTAATGCAATCGGTCTTTCTTCAATTTTATGCATCCCCAGTATTGCCGATTGAGGGATATTGATGATCGGTGTACTCATCAGCGAACCGAATACACCGCCGTTAGTGATGGTAAATGTTCCGCCTTGCATTTCTTCCAGCGTCAGTTTATTTTCGCGGGCCTTAGTAGCCAGTTCAACCACTTTCTTTTCAATGCCAGCCATATCCAGACTTTCCGCATTCCGGATAACGGGAACAACCAGTCCTCTCGGTGCGGATACCGCGATGGAAATATCGCAATAATCATGGTACACTAAATTCTCGGCGTCGATATAAGCATTTACAGATGGCCATTCCTGCAAAGCATAGGAACATGCTTTTACAAAAAAGCTCATAAAACCCAACCCAATCTGATGCTTTTCTTTGAACTTATCTTTGTATTTGGAACGGATCTCCATGATCCGGCTCATATCCACTTCATTAAATGTGGTAAGCATCGCCGTTGTATTTTTAGCTTCCACAAGCCGGCGGGAAATGGTTTTCCGGAGGTTGCTCATTTTTTCCGTCTTCTCATCGCGGCTGAAAGCAACCATACCGGGCTTGCGTCCGGGGCTTTGTAATGCTTCCAGCACATCTCCTTTCAGAATCTTACCCTGGTAACCCGAAGGGGTAACCGATTTGGGATCCAGTTTTTTGTCGGCAATAATAGCAGCAGCTACAGGCGAAGCTTTGGTATCAGCGCTGGTTTTTGCAGCAGCGGGTGCGGACGGATCCGGAGCAGGAGCAGCTTCTTTTTTAGGCTCCGGTTTAGCCTGGGCTTCCATACCGTTGGAAGGCTGTGAAGCCGATTCGGGCTTTGCCGCTGTTTCATCGATGCTGGCGAACACATCGCCAATGTTCAGCGTATCACCTTCCGCGGCACTGGTTTTCAGCAGGCCCGATTTTTCCGCATTCACTTCAAAAGTGGCTTTTTCACTTTCCAGCTCAGCAATTATTTCATCCCTTTCAACATATTCTCCATCCTTTTTAACCCATTTTAACAGGGTTACTTCGCTTATTGATTCTCCTACCGTTGGAACTTTTATATCGATCATCTTGTTGGTTGTTTAGATTGTTGAAGGTCGGATCCGGTTTTTATCTACAGAAAAAATTCAAATTTAAAATCAGATTGCAAAAGCCGTATCGATAATTTCCGCCTGTTCCTGGGCATGGATCTTATTAAATCCGGTAGCCGGTGAAGCACTGGGTTGCCTGCTGATAACGCCATAATTGATGCTTTTCAGATTCATTTGCAGATATGATGCCGCGCCCATATTCAACGGTTCTTCCTGTACCCAGAACCAGGTTGCTTTATTGTATTTGTTATAAAGATCTTCCAGTTGCTTTAATGGCAGGGGATACAACTGTTCTACGCGGATAATGGCGGTATTTTTCGTATTTTCCTTTTGCTGCCTTTCAGCCAGGTCATAATACACTTTCCCGCTGCAGAACAATACTTTTTTAACCGCCGATGGCTGTTCGATGCTCGCATCATCTATCACTTCCTGGAAGGATCCGGAAAGGAAAGCAGACTTTGGCGAATAGGTACCCGGATGTCTCAAATTTGCTTTCGGTGAAAAAACTACCAGCGGCTTGCGGAAAGGCCAGGTTAACTGACGTCTCAACAGATGGAAAAAGTTTGCCGCCGTAGTAGCATTGGCAACTACCATATTTAGTTCCGCACACATTTGCAGGAAACGTTCCATGCGGGCACTGGAATGCTCGGGTCCCTGCCCTTCAAATCCGTGCGGAAGCAGCATTACCAGACCATTCATGCGGTTCCATTTTTGCTCGCTGCTGCTGATAAACTGATCGATAATAATTTGGGCCCCATTTACAAAATCTCCGAACTGGGCTTCCCAAACCACCAGCGCATTTGGATTTGCCATGCCATATCCATATTCAAATCCAAGTACGGCAAATTCACTTAAAAATGAATTATAGATCCTCAGTTTGCCGGTTGCACCGGGGATCCTGCTCAGGCGATTATAAGCCGTATCGTTATTTTCATCTCTCAATACGGAATGGCGATGCGAAAAAGTTCCGCGCCGAATATCCTGGCCGCTCATTCTCACATCATGTCCTTCCAATTGCAGGCTTCCGTAGGCCATCAACTCGGCCGTGGCCCAGTCAAGCTTCGACTCTTCCTTAAAGAGTTTGATCTTGTCCTGAATAATTTTTTCAACTTTCCGCAGGGGCTTGAAATCTTCCGGCCATTTCATTAAACTATCAAAAATAGTTTGAAAGCTTTCTTCACTGATTCCGGTATCCGGCGACTTCTCAAAATCTTCTGCGGTGGATTTTCGTAGTTTTTTCCACCATAATTCCGGTTGCTGATAATGGTAAGGAAGTGGATTCTGCTTCACATCATCCAGGCGCTCCTGGAGATCGGCCCAGAATTTCTTTTCCATTTCTTTAGCCATTTCTTTTGCATCCGTTTCGCCGTTTTCGAGCAGAAAATTGGTGTACACTTCCCTTGGATTGGGATGTTTTTCAATAAGAGAATACAGGCCGGGCTGCGTAAATTTTGGATCATCGCCTTCGTTATGTCCATGACGACGATAACAAAGAAGATCTACAAACACGTCTGAATTAAATTCCTGACGATATTCGGTTGCAATCTGAACACATTTCACCACTGCTTCCGGATCGTCGCCGTTCACATGAAATACAGGAGCCTGCACCATTGCGGCCAGGGAAGTGCTGTAGTCGGAAGTCCGGGCATCATCAAAGTCGGTGGTAAATCCAATCTGGTTATTGATTACAAAATGAATGGTGCCACCGGTATAGTAACCGCGCAAACCACTCATCTGGACCACTTCATACACAACACCCTGACCGGCAATCGAAGCATCGCCATGGATCAGGATCGGCAATATTTTATCGTAATCGCTTTCGTACAAAACATCGGCTTTCGCCCTGGCAAAACCAATAACAACAGGGTTAACAGCTTCCAGATGCGAAGGGTTCGGGCAGAGTTTTAAATGAATGGTTTTTCCGCTATCGGTGGTAACCTCACTTCCATAACCAAGATGGTATTTCACATCGCCGCTGCCCATGGTCTGGTCCACTTTCGCCGTTCCCTCAAATTCACTGAAGATCTGCTCATAGGTTTTACCCATAATATTGGCGAGAATATTCAGCCGGCCCCGGTGGGCCATTCCAATCACTACTTCCTGAACACCCCCTTCCGCCGCCGTATTGATAATCGCGTCCAGGGCGGGTATGGTTGACTCGCCGCCTTCCAGCGAAAAACGTTTCTGACCAATATATTTGGTATGCAGAAACTTTTCAAAGGCAACCCCCTGGTTCAGTTTCTCCAGAATCCTTTTTTTCTGTTCAATGGGTACCGGCTCATGAATTCTTTTCTCAAAAGCATCGGCAAGCCATGCAATCCGTTTCATGTCGTTCAGGGCCGAATATTCCAGTCCCACTTTGGATGCATAACATTTCACCAGATGATCCACGATCCCGCGGAGATTTGTTCGCCCCAGCCCTACAAATTTTCCCGCCTCGAATTCCGTATTCAAATCTGCCTCAGAAAGCCCGAAATGATTGAGTTCCAGGTTTGCGCGCCGGTCTTTTCGCTCCCGGATGGGATTGGTTTTAGCAATCAGATGGCCTTTTTTCCGGTAGGCCTGGATCAATTGGTAAACAGCAAATTCCTTGTCGAGATTGGTGGCCGCACCCGTAGCTGCGGGAGCCTGCATCCCATTAGATGATGGCTTCCCCTGGGAAACAGCAAAATCAAACCCTTCAAAAAACTTCCTGAATTCGGGATCCACACTGCCGGGGTCTTTGCTGTAATCCTGATAAAGACCTTCAATAAAAGCTGGGTGTGAATTAGTTATGTATGAAAAATCCTTCATAATCGTTTTGTCTTTCCTTTGGGATAAGGGGATTAAACCAGGTTTTTAAAATGGCTCACAAATATCGGTCAAATATTCTCAATCTTTGGGAGGTTTTTGCGATTTTCGGTCTGTAATTGTTTATTAACGAAAGAAAAGGGTTCATTCACCCATAAAAGGATTTTGGTGAAATTTGAAAAAAATTGAACCGGAATGCCTGTAGTTTAAAATTTATACCTACTTTTGCCGTCCTAAATTTTCGAGTTAAAATGGCAAATCATAAAGCTACCAAGAAAGATATGCGTCAGGCTGCGAAGCGTAGAGAGCGCAACCGTTATTACGGTAAAACCACCAGAAACGCTATCCGCGACCTGAAAGAGTTGAAAGATAACAAATCCGCCTCCGATTCACTTCCAGAAGTGGTAGCGATGATCGACAAGCTGGCTAAAAGAGGAATTATCCATAAGAATAAAGCCTCCAATCTGAAAAGCAAGCTGACCAAGCAGGTGAATGTTTTAGCATAAGTGATTCTTTTATATATGATTTGCCCTTCCGCAATCGGAAGGGCTTTTTGTTTTATCGTCTGCCCGAATCATTCCATCACCGCCGGATGGCTGCCTTTTAGCAAATTCCGGATCGCTTCGGTGTCGTACAGCACTCCATTGTTGATCACCGCCAGGATGGTGCGGGTATTTCCGATTTTTTCCATTGGATTTTCATTCAGAATAATCAGATCAGCCTCTTTATTTACTTCCACCGTGCCGGTTTTGTGCAGCACCCCCAGATATTTTGCCGGATTTACCGTAGCTGTTTGTAATGCGGCAAAAGGCTTTAATCCGGATTCGACAAATTCCTCCAGTTCATTGTGAATGGAAAAACCCGGTACCAGGAACCATTCCGGAGAATCGGATCCTGCCATCAGAGGAACATCTTCCTGATATAAATTCAGAGTGATCTTCCGGCGCAAGTCCACAAATTTTTCCCGCCTTTCGGCCGAGGGCGCCTGCGACCAATACAGGTTCTTGATTTCAAAACGTTCTTTTTTCAGGGTATCGGGAATGAAATCGAATCCCGGCATACTATAGATATCGCTGGCCGACTGACGGATCCCAAAGGAACTGTGCAGGAAGTAATTGGTGGGAGTAACAAAAATATTCGCATTCTTAACAGCTCTAACGAGCGCGGGTATGCGCGATTCATTCATCTTATCAAGCAGATCCCAGTTTTCAGGCAACCAGATTCCGGGTCCTGAAATGCCCTGTTTGGTACGCTCAGATTCCGGAATCAGCATTTCCAGAAATTCATCCAGGTGCTCAATCTGCTGTTTCATTTCAAGCGCTTTTGTAAGCCCTATCTGAGAACCCACATGGCCGGTTACTTTCAGGTTCAGGCTTTTCGCCGAGTTAATAATAGCCGTATATACCTCGGGTTTCAGATAAAATGTAAGTTTGATGGCATCATATCCTTCTCTTTTGAACCGTTGAACAGCATTGGAAGCGTCTATCGGATTCTGTACTATTTCCCCGAAGAAAGCTCCTGAAAAAGGCCATTGGCCAACCAGTTGAGGACTCACCACAAATAGTTCCGGACCTGCTGCCTGGCCCCGCGCAACCGTACTTTTTGCATTCAGGTACAGGGGATCGCCGTTCATGATCCGGACCGTGGTAAGCCCGTTTGCCAGCATCCGGTTTAGATCGGCTTCAATGCCGGATTTATTCAGATCCTGTTCATAGAAAAAATGCGCATGCATATCAAAAAGGCCCGGCATCAGGTAGCGTCCGCTTCCATCAATAGTCGAAATATGATCCGGCAGCCGGTAACTGGCAGAAGCCGCGATGTGTTTGATCTTTCCTTTCTCAATAACGACGGTCTGATCTTTTAGCAGAACCTCGCGGTTCATTGGTATGATGTTGATGTTTGTGAGTGCTAATGCATCCTGCGCAGTTAAAGCGGAATTGAATGACAGGAAAATCAAAGCAGAAACCAGGAACTTCATATTAATATCTTTCGTTTGGAAATAACGATCAATTCCTGCCGGTATTACATTATTATATTAGCAGGATGAAAAAAGCAATTTACCTTTTAATCTGTTCGGTTTTTTCATGCTTTCTATACGGTCAGAAACAGATAACGCGATTTGAAAAATCGGAGGGAAGCCAAACGGCCGAATATCATGAAGTAATCGAATGGTGGGAGAAGCTTGACAAACAATATTCCAGGGTTAAAATGCTGAAAATGGGAATGACCGATTCGGGATTTCCGCTGCATTTGATTTTGCTTTCTTCCGACCCGGCATTTGAGATCAGCAAATCGCGTGATAAGGATAAAAGCATTGTTCTGATCAATAACGGAATTCATGCGGGCGAACCGGATGGAATAGATGCCAGTATGTTGCTGGCCCGCGATTATTTAAGCGGGGTTAAAAAACTGCCTGCCAATATAGTACTGGCCATAATCCCCGTTTATAATATCGGTGGTTTTCTAAACAGAAGCGCGTATTACCGGGTGGATCAGAACGGCCCTGAAGAATTTGGATTTCGCGGCAATGCGCAGAATCTGGACCTGAACCGCGATTTTATAAAAGCAGATTCAAAAAACGCCGCTTCGTTTGCAGAAATTTTCCATCTCTGTGATCCGGATGTTTTTATCGACAATCATGTTAGCAATGGCGCCGATTACCAGCATGTAATGACCCTGCTTACCTCCCAACATAACAAGCTGGGTGGAATAGCCGGAAAATATTTGAATGAAAGGTTCGAGCCGGAATTGTACAGGCGGATGAAAGCGAAAGGTTATGAGCTTGTACCCTATGTCAGTTTCGCCGGAACCAGTCCGGAATCCGGACTGATTCAGTTTTTTGATTCTCCCCGGTTCAGCACAGGCTATGCAAGCTTGTGGCACAGCTTTTCTTTTATGACGGAAACGCATATGTTAAAACCCTACCGGGACCGGGTACGGGCGACCTATGAGTTAATGGAGTCGGCTATTGCTTTTACTGCGGAAAACAGGGTTGAAATAAAAAGGATCCGGGCAGAAAGCCGTCAGCAAAGTCTTCAGCAACAAAAGTTCGAGCTGGCCTGGAACCTCGATACAACATCAAAAACAAGTTTGGCTTTTCATGGATACGAGGCGGGAACCAGGAAAAGCGAAGTATCCGGTCTTCCTGTTTTGTACTACGACCGGAATAAACCTTTCGTACGGCAGATCCCTTTTTATATCCGGTATAGGTCTACATTAGAAATTAAACGCCCGGAAGCATATATAATTCCGCAGGGATGGTGGAAAGTAATTGAGCGGTTGAAACAAAACAAGGTTCGGATGAGCCCGCTGCGTTCCGATACGACTATTAAGGTTACCGTTTATAAGATTGTAAGTTATAAGCCGGCCCTTCAGCAATATGAAGGCCATCACCCCAATACAGAATTAAAAATTGAAAAACAGGTTTCCGATTTAAAGTTTCGCAAAGGCGATTTATATATACCGCTCAATCAGGCAGCCAATCGGTTTATTATGCAGGTATTGGAACCTGAAGCAGCCGATTCCTATTTCTATTGGAATTTTTTTGATCCGGTTCTTGGTGCAAAGGAACATTACAGCGCCTATGCTTTTGAAGAAAGCGCGGCGGCATATCTCCGGAAAAATCCGGAGCTGCAAAAGCGCCTGGATGAAAGGCGGGCGGCAGACAGTTCATTTGCCCGGAGTGCAAGGGCCCAACTTGATTTTGTGTTCAGGAATTCGCCCTACTATGAACCCGACCACCTGCGGTATCCGGTGTACCGGATTGAAGGGCAGACCAGGCGCCCTTAAAGC
>JAEZAY010000244.1 GCA_023427575.1 Bacteroidota bacterium
GGATCTCCCATCAGATCTATACGGTACCCATTGGTTGGGTCGGCATGGCCCCCGGTGGTTGCGATCGATTTTCCGGCGGTCAGAATCCGCGGCCCGCGGATGGTTTTATTTTGAATGGCCTTGCGAAGGGCGATATTAACGCCATTGCCGCCCAGATCGCGCACCGTAGTGAAACCAGCCATTAGCGTACGCTCGGCATAAACGACCGAACGGAACGCATGATCAGCGGGATTCAATGTGAATGATTCAAGGTAACGGCTGGGGCTGGTTTCACTTTCAATATGCACATGCGAATCGATCAAACCAGGCATTACTGTTTTTGATTTCAGATCAACCAGGATCTCCGATCCGGATGGGTTCAAATACCCGGAACGCAGCTCCGCTATCTTTGAACCTTCCACCACAATGGTCATTTCTTTCAAGAGTTTGCCGGAGCCTACATCGACCAGATTGCCGCAGTGAATAATTGTGCGCTGGGAATAGGAAGCAGCACCTAAAACAAGCGCCATTAGAAAAAGTGAAAATCTCATGCAGATAGTTTAGGTACCGAATATAAAAACAAAAACATCCATCAGAACAAAATGTTCCGACAGATGTTTTCTCGCCAGTAAATAAAAATATTTTTATTCAGCGTCCGGCTGTGGTGTGTACCGCAGGTATGGTTTTACCACCTTCACCCCTTTCTGGAATCTTTTCATCGCATCTTCCGTTGAAATGGAAGGAACCACAATTACTTCTTCGCCATGCTTCCAGTCGGCCGGCGTTGCCACACTGTGCCTTGCTGTAAGCTGCAGCGAATCAATAACACGAAGGATCTCATGGAAATTCCGGCCCGTAGAAGCGGGATATGTTATGGTCAACTTCACTTTTTTATCCGGCCCGATCACAAACAAAGATCGTACTGTTGTCGTTTCTGAAGCATTCGGATGGATCATACCATACAAATTTGCCACCTTCTTGTCTTCATCAGCAATCAGCGGAAACTCAACATTGCAAGACTGGGTTTCGTTGATATCATTTACCCACCCATGGTGTTTATCAAGAGGATCTACACTTACCGCCAGAACCTTTACATTCCTTTTCGCAAACTCTTCCTGCAAAAGGGCCGTTCTCCCCAACTCGGTTGTACAAACCGGAGTATAATCCGCGGGATGCGAGAACAACACTCCCCAACTATCACCCAGATATTCATAAAAATCAATATCACCAGCAGTGGTGCTGGCCTGAAAATTTGGAGCTGTATCTCCTAAACGTAAACTCATGATGCTGTATTTTAAGGATTGATAATATGCAATGGAACGAAGGTAAGGATTGTCTACAAAAAGAGTAGACTTCATTTTTTGCCGCCAGCCTTTATTACAGAAAATTTACCAAATTTATTCTTAACATCATCAATTGCCTTGTAGAGACTTGATTTTTTCTCGCTGTTTCCAAACAGATCGGTCTGTTTCACATTGCCGGTCAGTTCGGATAGTCGTACGCCCAGCAACCTGACTGCCTGTCCGGGACGGTACAATTTATTAAACAATTCTTTAGCGGTCGGGATCAGTTCGTCTTCATAAAACGTATATGGGATCCGCATTTGGCGGGTATAGGTCTCGAAATTGGGATACCGGATCTTGACGGCAATGCAGCCGGCAAGCTTGTTATCCTGACGTAATTCAAACGCAACTTTTTCCGTCATCCGGACCAGTTCTTCCATAATAAAATCAAGATCCCGCAAATTATCTTCAAAGGTATTTTCGGTTGAAACCGACTTGGCTTCCCGATAAGGCACTACTTCCCCGTGATGAATTCCCTTTGCCTTCTGGTAAAGTTCTGCCCCGTATTTGCCAAGATGTTTTTCGAGCAGGGCCAGCGGCTTCCTGCGGATATCGGCAATGGTTTCAATTCCAAGTTCCGTCAGTACCCGATTGGTTTCTTTCCCCACACCCGGGATCTTATTCACCTTCAGCGGAGCCAAAAAATCTTCTTCCCTGCCCGGAGGAATATAAAGGAAGCCATTTGGCTTTGCTTCATCGGTTGCAATTTTGGCCACCAGCTTATTAGATGCCAGCCCAAATGAAATAGGCAGACCGGTTTCCCTGATAATCTGCGCTCTCAGGTCAATGGTCCATTCGTATGGATTGAAAAACCGGTCCATACCGCTGAGGTCGATGTAAAATTCGTCGATGGAAGCTTTTTCCATTAATGGAGCCCTCGAAGCAATTATGTTGGTTACAATGCGTGAATACCGGCTATACTCGCCACGGGTGCCGCTTACAACGGTGGCATGCGGACAAAGGCGCATTGCCGTTTTCATGGGCATTGCCGAATGAATTCCAAATTTCCGCGCCTCGTAACTGCAGGCGGTCACCACGCCCCTTTCGTTATGGCCACCCACGATCAGCGGCCTGCCCTTTAAACCCGGATCATTTAAACATTCCACCGACACAAAAAATGCATCAAGGTCGAAATGAGCAATGAGACGAGACATGTAAATATTGTTTGATTTGCAAAGACGGGATCCGGATTAGATCCCGGGATCCAAGGTACAACGAATCATACAAAGGTTCAACGC
>JAEZAY010000295.1 GCA_023427575.1 Bacteroidota bacterium
CGCTAAACCTTACCGTAAATCCTAAAATTTACGTACTGTTACTTCCAATCTATCAAAGAACTTATCAGGCTGTTCCAGCCTCCACTTTTCGAGCGGAGGGCAAAGTTACAGACCTTTTTATTTCCCGACTAATTTTTACAACTTTTTTTGATCTTTTTAAGAACCAAAACCAGCGAAAAACTTATCAATGAACTTTCTGTATTTTTTCGGAGTGCAAAGATACGATGATTTCATTTCACCACCTAATTTTTCTGCATTTATTTAACCGGAAATTTTGTTGCCAAACACCTGTTAACTCCTTAAAGAACACTGGTTTATTTCAAACCGGCGGCGAAGATAGGACGCTTCTGATTCACCACAAAATCTTTTCGCAAAAAACCGGAATATTTTTAAAATATTTCCGGAAACTTACCCTCTTCCCTTTTCTCTTTCAGCCTTGTTTAATTTCGAAGAACTATCCGTTTTTCAAACGGGCTGCAAAGATAAGGTTGCAACATTCATCAGCCAAGTTTTTTCAGTAAAAACCTTAAAATAATCATTCTCTTTCACTCAAACCCGCATTGGTAGCCCTTATGTCAAAAACCGATTCCGGATAATCTACCCTTTCCAAGGTCAATCCCTTGCCCGGGACCGAAAAATCCGCCCTGCCCGGATCACCCGAAGCTAATATGGAACTCAATTGATCCAGTTCCAGTTTTCCTCTTCCTATCAGCAACATTGTTCCTACCAGTCCCCGTACCATGCCGCGTAAGAACCGGTTGGACCGCACCTTATATATATAGGAGTTACCCGCCCGTTGCCATTCGCTTTCCTGCACATTACACAAAAAGGTTTTAACCTGAGTATTGCGTTTAGAAAAGGTTTTGAAATCATGCCTTCCTAAAAAATAGCCGGCAGCCTTCTGCAACCTGTCAAAATCCAGGGAGTAAGGAAAATAGTAACCGGTTTCAAATTCAAATGGATCTTTAAATGTGTATACCCGATACTGATAGCTGCGTGCGATCGCATCAAAACGGCAGTGCGCTCGGGCATTCACCTGTTTCAGGGAAATTACAGCAAGATCCTGCGGAAGCATCGCGTTAATATTATAAACCAGGCCAGGATTTAATAGTGCCGGAGAGTCAAAATGAAAATAATTCTGCCGGGCATGGACTCCCGCATCCGTGCGAGAAGAACCGGTGAGCTCGACGGCACCACGGAATAGAATCGCCAGTACCCTTTCCAGTTCGCCCTGAATGCTTTTAGCATTTTGCTGAATCTGAAAGCCTGCATACCGAGCGCCGAGGTAACGTACTTCGAGAAAATATCGGAACATCTGAGAATTGGAAGATCAGGCCCTGGTTAGAACTCTGAATCGGGTTATATAAAAAGAGTCATTTAAATGCGTGGATAAAGTCCTGAAATTACCGGAATCTGAAACGAAAGGATATGCGGCTTCAAATAATAAAAAACGGCCCTCGTCTGTGGCGAACAATTCCGTTAGCGCCGCGATCTGCCTGGTTGTAAAACACATGTTGCGGAAAGTCTTCTTCGCCGCAATGATCTTGTCTTCCAGTTTGTCTGACTTTAAAATCGCTACCCTTAATTTGTCGAGATCGGATTCAGTAGCAAAATTTCTGCAATCGGAATTGATCATTATTATTCCGGAAGATTGCGCCACCGAATCGGATTCTATCACTGCCGGCAATACTGCTTCCCGTCCGGAAAGCGGATTGCTGTTTTCAGCCTGAACATTTCCATTAACTGCCTGCTTTAAATCCGGTTGCATCACTTCATCCTTTGCAAGGGGAATGAGAATGGAGATACTATCCATGCCCCCGGCGCTCTTGTCAAGATACAAACGTTCAATATTATCTTCAGTCCTTCGCTCGTAAGCCAGACGAAGTTCAGGGTTCGAAACCAAATCATTCACCTGGGCCCTCCCGGAATCGGGGATGGCATTTTGAGTGGATCCGGCTATGGCCTCACGTTGATTGATAGACGCAGATTCAGGTTTGTTTTCTATTTCCCGTGCTGTTGTATTGTTATCTGGCGTGGATGCCAGCGTAATGCTATCTGTACGCTTAACTTCTTCCTGACTTATGGTTTGAGCGGCCGTACGTTCCGCTTCCGCTTTGACCGTTTCAGTTTTTACTGCCGGTGGCACCGTTTCTTTAGCCGTACGGAAAACCGTTTTGTATAACACGCTGGAATCATTTACCACCCCGGCCATCAGTTTTGAAAACGGATCAGTTCGCGGGGGATCCGAATGGCTGCTGCCGCCAGGATTACCGGCATTCCGTGATTTTATAATTTCCATTGATTGCCAGTCGAACAGGATCCAGCCATCGGCGGGCAGATTTTTGAAATCGAAACCCCGGTCTTTGCCAGCAATTTTCACCGGAAACACCGATTCTTTGTTCTGGTTGCCCGCCATGCCTATAAATAACGTATAAGTGCTGTCTTTCAATCCGGAAATTACCAGATGACCAAAGGAAGAAGAAGAAAAAATAGTATCGTTTGTACGAATATAAAATGGAACATTTTTATCTGACTGAATAAACAGATAATAAGATTGTTGCGAAAACAAACTCAGGCTACACCATAACAGTACAGATAAAAAGACCGTTTTTTTCATTCCGGATCAGATTCATGTTTAGCAAATCTACTTATTTGAACCTCAGGAAAATGAATTTTGGCAAATATTAAGTAAAGCCCAACCTATCTTTGGTTCATAAATATTCATCATGAAGAAACTTTTTCTTTTCTTTTCATTTTCAATATTCCTGATGGTTTCTGCCCAGGATCCATTGGCAAAAGCGGATACCAGCTGGAAAAAAGAATACCAGGCCACCGCCGAGCGAATCAACAACCTTGTTCATACGAAAGTTGATGCCAGATTTGATTTTCAGAAAGCATACATGTATGGAAAGGTCTGGATCACGCTTACACCGCATTTCTATCCTACCGACAGTTTAAAGCTGGATGCCAAAGGGATGGAAATTAAAGAGCTTGCACTGGTAAAATCCGGTAAAAAACTCCCCTTAAAATATACATACGATGGAATGGAGCTGGACATTAATCTGGACCGTACATACACCAGGGGCGAAAAATACCAGGTATACATCGATTATATTTCCAAGCCCGATGAGTATAAAGGGAAAGGAAGTGCAGCCATTTCCGATGCGAAAGGTTTGTATTTCATTAATCCCCGGGGCGAAGAAAAAAATAAACCAACCCAAATCTGGACCCAGGGCGAAACAGAGGCAACTTCGGTTTGGTGCCCTACCATCGATAAACCAAATCAACGCACCACTCAGGAACTGTCGATGACCGTTCCTTCGAAATTCGTGACCTTATCAAATGGTAAACTTGTATCACAAAAGAAAAATTCCGATGGTACAAGAACGGATTCCTGGAAGATGGATCTTCCTCATGCGCCCTATCTGTTTTTTATGGGTGCCGGTGAATTTTCCATCGTAAAAGATTCGTATAAAGGAAAGGAAGTGAGTTATTATGTAGAAAAAGAATATGCTCCGGTTGCCCGGAAGATCTTTGGGAACACACCAGAAATGATGGGCTATTTTTCGAAAATTCTCGGCATTGAATATCCGTGGAACAAGTACGCTCAGCTGGTGGGCAGAGATTATGTAAGCGGCGCAATGGAAAACACAACCGCCGTTATTCACCAGCAAACAGCTCAGCAGGACGCGCGAGAACTGGTTGATGGAAATGTTTGGGAAGGAACCATCGCACATGAATTGTTCCATCACTGGTTTGGGAACCTGGTTACTACCGAAAGCTGGGGCAACCTTACCTTAAACGAATCTTTTGCCAATTACAGCGAAACGCTATGGGAGCAGTACAAGTATGGCAAAGATGCCGGCGATGATCAGAATTATAAGGATATGCAGGGTTATCTTCTAAGTCAGAGTAATCATAAAGATCTTGTTCGCTTTTACTATTCCGATAAGGAAGACATGTTTGATGCAGTAAGCTATAATAAGGGCGGCAGGATATTACATATGCTTCGGAATTATGTTGGCGATAGCGCCTTTTTTAAATCACTGAACCTGTTTTTGACAAACAACAGGTTTAAAGCAGCTGAATCGCATCAGCTCCGCCTTGCTTTTGAGGAAGTAACCGGCAAAGACCTGAACTGGTTTTGGAATCAGTGGTATTTTGGAGCCGGGCATCCCAAACTGACCATTGATTATGTCTACGATGATCAGGGTAAAAATGTAAAGATGGTGGTAAAACAAAGCCAGCCAGAGCAAATCTTCCGATTACCGGTAGCTATTGACATTTATAATGGCAGTAAAAAAACCCGGTACAATCGCTGGATTTCGAAGCCGGTTGACACCCTGTATTTCAATTATGAAACCAGGCCTGACCTGATCAATTTTGATGGCGATAAAATTCTGCTTGCTGAAAAGAATGACAACAAAAGCCTGGAGAATTATCTTTACCAGTATGAACATGCCGGCCTATACCTGGACCGCAGAGAAGCAATTGATGCCGCAGCCAAAGCCCCGGAGAATTTGGCCGCTTCCCGGCTGCTTATTTCAGCACTGAATGATAAATTCAGCGGATTAAGACTTCATGCGCTTTCCAAGCTGGATATGAATAATCCCGGGCTACGGGAAAAAGCGGATCCGGTAATTGCCAAACTGGCAAGCACCGAAAATAACGCATTGGTAAAAAGTGAGGCGATTTCCCTGCTGGGCACATATGCCGATGAGAAGTATAAACCGATTTTTGAAAAAGGAGTCAGCGATTCTTCCTATTCTGTTGCGGGATCTTCGCTGGAAGCGCTTGCCCAGGTAGATAGCAGTTCAGCCCTTTCTTTAGCAAGGCAATTAATGAAGCATCCTGCTAATGGGAAGCTGGCGGAAGCGATTGCCACTGTTTTGATTATGGCCGGCGATGAATCGGGGTTTGACCTGATGGCCAACCGATTTGGTGGCCTGGCACTTTCAGACGCGAAAGTCAATTTATTGGTTCCTTTTATTCAAACGATTGTGCAGGTAAAGGATACCGAAAAAGTAAAAAGAGGGATTGACCTGATTGTTGAATTCAGAAATCAGATTCCGGAACAGTATGGCTGGACTCCCGCCATTAATGAAATGATGAAAAACATTATAAAAGCGAAAGAAAGAGCGGTGGGCAGCGGCCTCAATGCCGAAGAGTTCCGTGAACAATCGGATTATATAAACCAGAAAATAAATTCCGAACGAAAAGCATTTTAAACGCGTTCTTTATAAAAAAAGCCAGTGAATACTGGCTTTTTTTATTCAATATGAGTATGACTGAATTGTCTGTCCACTACTAAACCTATTACCAGCTTCCGCTGGCTCCGCCACCGCCACCAAAACCACCGCCGAATCCCCCAAAGCCGCCGCCCCCGCCACCGAAGCCGCCGCCTCCAAATCCACCGCCACTTCTTCCGCCTCCAAAGCCGCCGGCTCCGGGGAAAAATATGAGCGGCCCAAGCCCGCCACGGTATCCTCTTCTGCTCATAAATCCGCCCCCGCCTTTCCCTCCGCCACCACGGTTTGCAATCGACATAATTATAATAATTATGAAAATGGCAAAGATGAGCCCGCCGGCAGAGCCTCCGTCCTTACCACGCTTGCGGTACCCGGCCGGTGCCGAATATTCACCTGCAGCGGCCCGGATAATCGACTCGGTTGCCTGTTCAAAGCCCTGGTAATAATCTTCGGACCGGAAATTGGGAACTATGTCTGACTGGATAATCTGGTTGGCGGTTATATCGGGGATAGCTCCTTCCAAACCATAGCCGGTTTCAATCCGGATCAAACGGTCATCTATAGCCGCAACAATTACGATTCCATTGTTGGTTTCTTTGTTGCCAACACCCCATGTACGTAAAACCTGCAACGCATATTCTTCAATCGGATAATTATCGAGGGTTCTGATAGTCAGTACAACAATCTGATTGGAGGTACTGTCATCGTAAGCCACCAGTTTCCGTTCAAGAGCAGCTTCCTGATCAGGACTCAAAACATTCGCCAGGTCGTTTACCAGCTTTGGAGGATTGGGGCGTGGCGGGATGTTCTGCGCAAAGGAAAATACGGCGGCTATACAAAAAGCAAAAACAAGTAAACAGACTTTACGCCTGAACAAAGTATCGTTCATTCGATTGTTTTTCAACTTCCGAAGATGATATCATCGGGTAATTCATTCTTATCGGTAGTTCGGTCGTAAGGAAAATGTTTGTGCAGGGCTTCGCCGATGTCCGAGATCACTTCTATAAAAGCCTTTGTATAGTGATTTTCACGGAAATGCCGGCCCATCGCTTCTACTTCTCTATTCCAGAACTCCTGGCCAACGCGCTGATGAATTCCTTCATCGGCAAAAATGGCATACTGGTGATCCTGAAGTGCTATATATAGTAAAACCGCATTCCGGTCTTTGGTATGGTCCATTTTATAATTCCAGAAAATTTCAGCGGCTCTGTCAAGCGGATTCACATATTTGCAACGGCTTTCAATATAAACCCTGATCTCGCCACTGGTTCGTTGCTCATTGGCCCGGATCGCTTCAATTATCTGCTCGCGTTCCATTGCCGAAAAAAATTCTTTTCTGCTTAACGAAGGGATTAATCTCATTTCCTACATTTAAAACTGAACATTCGGCGCTCTTTCCGCTCCTGCATCAGCCTGGAATGGCTGCTTCTGATGAAATCCAAACATGCCGGCAAAAATATTGTTGGGAAATTTCCTTACGGTGCTATTATACTGCTGTACAGAGGTATTAAAATCATTGCGCGAAACCTTGATCCGGTTTTCGGTACCTTCCAGTTGTTTCTGAAGGTCGAGAAAGTTCTGATTTGCTTTTAGTTCAGGGTACCGCTCAACCGATACCAGTAAGCGACTTAATGCTCCGCTCAGCTCGCCCTGGGCCTGTTGGAAACGCTCAATGTTTTCAGGAGTCAGATCACCGGGATTAATATTCACCGATGTGGCTTTTGATCGCGCTTCAATAACCTGGGTAAGGGTTTCCTGTTCAAAATTCGCGGCGCCCTTAACGGTGCTAACCAGATTGGGAATCAGATCGGAACGACGTTGATAGTCACTTTGAACATTCGCCCATTTATTTTTTACATTCTCGTCGAGGTTTACCATGTTGTTATATCCGCTGCAGCCGCAGCCACCAAAGAGCAGGATAACAGCAACTATAATAATAAGGACAATTGTACCTGTTTTCATGTTTTTTCTTTTAATATAACTAATTAATCCGAAATAAAGGCGTTAAAACTGCCGGGTTATTTAGTGAATGGATTGGTTTGCGTAAAAAAATATTTTTAAAATCTGCGATCATTGGTGTCCGGTTAATATTTTTCAATTTGCCTGAAACCTGTATCAGCAGTAGGTTACGAGCAGTCATTGTAAATGACCCCTTCCACTTTTTTTTAAAAAAAAAGTGGAGCAAAAAAATCGGGCTCCGGAATAAATCCTAAAAATTGAAACTTCCGGCTAAATAAAAACAAGTCACAGCGAATCAATATAACCCAGCGCCAGTAGGACTTACGAACTAAAGATC
>JAEZAY010000328.1 GCA_023427575.1 Bacteroidota bacterium
CCGTTGAACAGCTTTACCGGCTTTCCCCAAACAGGTGTTTTTACATCCCGCAGTCCGGGCGCCCGAACCCCTGTCCACTGATACGTTTGACCTTCCGGGGTGACCATTGTTCCAGTGAGCTTATCGCCGTTTAGTGTTCCTTCTACCTGAAGATCATTTCCTTCTTCCCATTGCGGCGGAATGGAGAAACTGAATTTCCCATCGGCATAATTAATTTTAGAAATCGGCCTTGCACTGCCGGTCATTCCAACAAAATGACCTACCAGGGTTTTAATTCCGGAATGTTTTACTTCCAGCCAGGAGGGCATTTCTTTACCGGGTGTTTGTACGGTAATATCCCATCGGCCTTCGATCGACGGCTTTTTCTGATTGGGATTTTCCACATTCGCGGATGCAGATGACACTATAGTCAGGAAAGTAAATGCGATGAATAAACGCTTCAGAAACATATGGAATTTGTTTTTATAGGGGTTGAAGATAAAGGAAATTTAAATTTTGACCCTCAGGTTCCAGCCGCTATAGGGCTAAAATAACGTTAAGGCTGAACTCATGACCTACATCAGTCAGAAAATCAAAAGAATCGGGTTGATTTTTGAATACCATCTGGTATCATTTATTGCGTTCCATTTTAGTGTGCTGGCGCCATCAAACAATGCGAACGATCCTGTTATTTTCCATGCACAGCTATAAGCAATTATTTTAACGCTTATAGAATTTGGAATCTGATAGCTCAGACTGATTTACCGGTAAAATCTATCAATTGGCGCCATCATTGTGACCTGCCAGTTCACCCAGGCCTTTGTTTACAACAGAAATATCGCGCCAGTACACATACTGGTCAATATCACCCAAAATATTATAACAACGCGCCAGCCGGCCTGAGACCGTTTTTTTCGATTCTTCCGTTTTATGCATATCATAGGATTTTTTGTACTCGATCACGGCTTTCTGAAGATCATCAAAAAACTCATGTACAAGCCCCCGGTTATAATATGCATTTGGTTCATTCGGGTTCAGGTCGATGCTCCGGTTCCAGTCCTGCAAAGCCATCGACATATTATTGCGGCTTACATTTTCATCGTCTGATCGTTTGGAGAAATAAGACAGACCCCGGGAATAGTAGGCCAGGCTTAAATTGCTCGAGAGTTCCCACTTGTTATTAAACTCAATCGACTTGGTGAAATCGGCAATCGAATTATCAAAATCCCCAAGCTTATCATAGCAGTATCCTCTTTCAAAGTAAGCCCCTGAATAATCCGGATCTTTTTCAATGGCATTGGTCAGATACTCAATTGCCTTTTCATAGTTGGCGAGATCCGACTGACCCCGGCCGCGGTCGTACCATTTTTCCGGTGTATTGATTCCGGGACTGTTTAAAACTTTGTTCCGGACGCTGGCGGCATCGTCATTACTTAATCCCAGGCCGTTCTGTAACTGTAACAAAGCGGCCATCGATTGCTCCGAAAGGGGATATTCGTCACGCAAGATATCTTTCAGGTATTTTTCATATTCAAGCACACCGCTGTTATGTAATTCCAGCCGGGTAATTTTCTCATCGATGATGCGTGCTACTACGTCTTCACTAACTCCCATTCGTTTGCCTGTTAAAGACAAACCCCGAACAAGGGTATTGAAAATAAGACCTTTGGGTTTCTGGATCTGCAAAAAGGCCGTGTCCACTTCAGAAGAAAACATTACTTCCGGTGATCCTTCCAAAATGACCGGGGTAAGATCTTCCGGCAAACTTTCAAATTTGATGGCAATGCAACCGCTTCTGAAATCTTCCTTCAGGCTGATCTGTGAAAGATCCGGATTTGAAACCAGCGCGGTATAAAATCCAATGGAAAATTTAATGGCGGCGCCATCGGTTATTTCTTTCCGGGTTCCGATTACAATAGGCACATAGCGGGCGATTGCTTTGGCCTGTTTATCGGAATAACAGGTATTTACCACCACGCATTTGATATGATCGGCAACCAGGCTGAAAAGTTCGGCCAGCGCATCCGGCGGGATAACCTTTGAATTACCCTTTTCATCTTCAAAGCAAATTTCTCCTGTATCCTGGCCATGCCCTGAAAAATGTACAATATGGGGTTTATAGCTTAGAATGGTTTGCTGTACATCATCGGGTTTCACGGCAAGGCGGTCAACAATTTCGAAAGCCGGATTTTTGGAAAGGCGGTTTCTGATTTCCTGCAATTCAGCCCCCAGCCGCAGTTTCCCGGTATCAGTTGGCTCAGAAGCAAGAAACAGGATCCGGATGGCCTGCTTATCGGTAGCAACAGTTTCCATAAAAACGATTTATGATTTATGAATAGAAACCAGGTCTAAAAACGGTATAAGGATATCAGCCTTGCCGGCTGAACTGAAGGGTGAGGATTAAAACAGAATAGAAAAAAGGACCGATTTAAAAATAAAAAAAGCCGCTGGTCTGACAGATCCTGTCGTAAAAAATATAGCCTTAAACAAATATGTAACTATTTTACCTAAAATGCAACTGCCCTTTTTGACCTGTTGGCGCACCGGTTTTTATTTTAATATTAGTCGGGATGAAAGAATAAAAGATAGTCGTGGATAGGTCCAAATCTCATTCGAAAACAAAATTTTCGTTTTGGCCAAAGTTGCAGGTTTGTCTTTCATTTACCTTCAAACCCTTCTCCTCAGGAGACATAAGCTTTTTATTTTTAAAATAAACTTTTAAGTAAGCGTTTGTTCCCTTAAACTTTTTCATGAACACATTGCGATTACTCTAGAATCCTGGATCTGCCAGCAAGTCATTGAAACTATCTTTGTTATCATACTACTTTTATCTTTCAAACATCATGTAGAGTGTTCGGTAAATTATAACTACCAGGCCGTTTCACCCGATAGTGTATATGTTGTACTTCTTCCTCCACCTGGTTCTTTAACTAATATTTTTTTTTCGATCAGATCCTGTATATCCCTCAACGCAGTATCCTGCGAAGTCTTCGTTATCTTAGCCCATTTGGAAGTATTCAATTTACCTTCGAACCCATCCAGCAATTTATTCAACATGGTTCGCTGCCTGTC
>JAEZAY010000472.1 GCA_023427575.1 Bacteroidota bacterium
TTATTTCGGTCATTTGCGAAATAACCCGGTGAATATCGCTGGAACGAAACTCCGGCATTTGCTTTTTACCGTTGCAGGAAAGCAAAAAAAGAATTGAAGTGAATTATAGAATAGAAGCTTTCATGGCTAATTTCTTTTATAAGCCTTCAGAGCCTGGCCGTTTATTCCAAAAATCAGCAAACCATTTAGCATCTGGGCTGAACGAACATCGCCCTTCAGCTTCAGCCCGGATTTAAATTGCGGAATGTATTTAAAAGTTCCATTTCCATCGTTTAATAACAAGACACCGTAATTGGCATCCGACTTGCCAAAGCGAAGCCTGGCGCGGTTGATATTTCCTGTCAGCAATAAATCTTTTTTACCGTCGGCATCCCAGTCGAAAGCCGTAATGGAAAATACAGGCGAGTACTGTGCTTCTACCGGCAGGGGCTGCAGTACAAAACGGTTGTTTGAATCCAGGGTGAACATGGCTGTTTGCAGATAATTCGCGTGCAGCCGGGTGCTTCCTTTTAAATCTTCCTTACTAAAAATATCGCTCAGCGTTTGATCCGCATACGATGCATAACTGGTATACCGGGTACGCATGGTGCTCATCTGATCGAGCAGTTCGTCGCGGGTAACATAGGGATAGGATTTTCCCTGGATATAAAAACAAAGAAGGGGATCCACCGAACCGTTGTCGTCAAAATCCTTAAAAAACATTTCAGCCGGTTCCTGATCCGTGGCGCGGCACTGCGTATTTAATCCCTGGTTACCGGCAACCAGATCGGGACGCCCATCTCCATTTATATCTTCTACCAGTAAAGTATTCCACCAACCCCGGTATTCCTTATCAAAATAGGAAGAGGTACGGTTGTTTAGAACGCCATTTTCATTTATCAATACAGTGATCGGCATCCATTCTCCCGCCAGGATCAGGTCGGCTTTATTATCGCCGTTCAGGTCGGTCCAGGTTGCGGCTGTTACCATACCCGCCTGTTTTAATTCAGGAGCTATTTTATCAGTCTGATCCTGAAAATTCCCTTTTCCATCTCCGATTAAAATATAACTTGATGGCGGCTCCGGATACCGGCCCGGAATCACCCGGCCCCCAACAAACAAATCCGCATATCCATCCCCGTTAATATCGGCGGTACTGACACAGCTTTTTGCTACCCGCATCTCCGGCAGAGCAGAACTGGATCGCGTAAATCCGCCCTTTCCATCATTCAGGTAAAGCCGGTCTTCCAATGCAGGATCATCCGGCAAAAAATGATGATAGCCTCCGCTCGCTACATACAGATCGGGAAAGCTGTCGCCATTTACATCTACAAAGATGGCATCCGCATCTTCGGAAATTTGGTCATTTTCAAAATCCGCCAGCTTCTGCTGCAGAAAGCTCCCTCCTTTCCGCTGCAGAAAAAGCGCAGCCGGTGTACCGGCGCCGCCGCCAATGAACAAATCTTCCAGCCCGTCTTTATTTACATCCCCCTTTACCATACAGGGACCTGAATACGACAATGGATTGACCATTAGTGGCTGACGTTTAAAATCGTTGATCCGGGTAACAGGGTGTTGAAACTGAACCGGCGAAGCGGTTTCCGAAAACATGGTTTTTGCATATGCCGCCGGAAGATAGATTTCCTTGGCATCCGACTCCTGTAGTGTAATGGTCTGGCCTGCTTTAACATTTTTCAGGGTTTGATGCTTGCCGCTATTCCATACTACCCTGACCGAATCAATTTCTTTTTCTTTGCCCAGGCCGAAATGCAGCACCGGCGATACAGAAGACTGAAAGCCCCGGGCCGGCATTTGTTCAAGCATCTGATTTACACCCTTATTGAATACAGTGATCCGCGCTCCCAATCCAAAACGATTCGCAGCAACACCGTTCAGTTTCACACGAAGAAAATGATGCGCATCCGGAATATTGTCGGATTCATTCCGGTATATAAATGCCGGTTCATTGATATTACTGATGATGAGATCCAGGTCGCCATCATTATCTAAATCCGCATAGGCGGCACCGTTACTGTTAGACGGCGCATTCATACCCCATTTTTCACCGGCATTGGTGAAGTTCAATCCATTTTCATTTTTAAAAATATAATTAACAACATTCGATGCGGGAATCTCATGTACGAGCTTCAGCACATCTTCGCGAAGAATTTTTTTATCGCGGTTTTCCAGTTTACCGCCCATGTATTTCATAAAATCCATGTTGGTAAAATCGCGAACATATCCATTAGTTACAAAAAGGTCTTTTAGCCCATCGTTGTCATAATCAGCAAGCAAAGGCGCCCAGCTCCAGTCGGTATTGGAAATACCGGCCAGTTGTCCCAGCTCACTGAAACTGCCATCGCCATTGTTCATCTGCAGCATATTGCGCATATACTGGTAATAAAATCCGGTTCGAACATTCAGATCAAATTTCTCGTAGTTATCGGGAGCAAAAAGCAGCTTCTGCCTTCTGTTATCTTCGGGCAACATATCGAGGGTTATAATGTCGGGTAGCCCATCGTTGTTTATATCTGAAATATCATTCCCCATTGAAAACTGGGAGGTATGCCCCATTGCCGATTCAATCTGGTTTGTAAACGTTCCATTGCCATTATTGAGATAAAGAAAATCGGGCACGGCATAGTCATTGGAAATATACAGATCCGGCCAGCCATCGTTGTTGAGATCGGAAATTCCGGCACCCAGTCCGTAACTAAGTGCCGAACTGCTTATTCCTGCCCGGGCGGTAATATCGGCAAAACGATTATTGTTATTTTGATATAAACGCAGTCCATACATGGGGGCCTCAATGCCAAGTATAACCGAAGTATTGGCTTCATCGAGTATGGGCAGGTTTCGCGGATTATGATTTAACTGTAACAAATCCAGGTCTCCATCGCGATCAAAATCAAAAAAATAACCCTGCGTTGTATTGGCGGGAATGTTCAATCCAAATTCGGCAGTTTTATCGCTGAACCGGGGAATGCCGTTGGCATCATTGCCGAGATTTATATAGAGCTGGCTTATGAGTTTTTCGGGGCGAAGGTTTCCGGAATAGCAAATGTACAGATCCAGCAGCCCGTCACCATTTACGTCGGCCATGCTTACGCCTGTTTTCCAGGGGCCTTCACGGCTTACTATACCAGAAGCTTTGGTAATATCTTCAAATTTAAGATTACCCTTGTTCAGGTAAAGACTGTTTTCCTTCATATTTGCTGTGAAGTAAAGATCATCCAGCCCGTCGCCGTTCAGATCGCCGGCCGCTACTCCGCCTCCATTGTAGAAATACTCATACATTAAAATGTTGGTGTTAACCCCCTCGATCAGGCTGTCGTTAAAATAAACGCCGGTCTCTTCAGGACTTAACAGTGTAAATAGCACAGATTCTGTAGCGGACTCCGATTGCGGATCTTTGGCTTCACAGGAATACAAAAATGGAATAAAGCAGCATCCAATTATTGCGTAAATAAATTTAGGGTAACTCATAAGCAATAGCGGGTTTACGGGGCTTCGCGCAAGCAAAAAATCTACGCCGGGTTTTACACCGGCATAGATTTCAATTTAAGAAAATCCAGTAAGGAATTGTCAAAGCTTACAATACTATTGATCGTAGCCGGGATTCTGATCCAGCTTTTCATTTTTGTTCACTTCATCTCTCAGAATCGGAAGGAAATACATTTTGTCAACCCAGGTTCTGTTTTCCAGCGAATTGTCTTCCACCGGCGAGTAGGTATAATTCAATGCATTTGTCGATTTCCGGTAAGGCACGGGCATGGAAGCGCCGGGTTTCAGGGTTCCAACCACGCGGATGTACACCAGTTTGCGGCCAAGGGTTTGCGGTGCGATCATCCAGCGGCGGGCATCATGATACCTTTGCTCCTCGTAAGCCATTTCAATGCGGCGCTCATTTCTGTAACGGGTCTCCAGCGCGGCTCCGGCATCGGCCACTGCCGGCATACCCGAACGAAAACGGATCTTGTTCAGCCATTCCCTTGCAGTGATTTCGTCGCCCAGTTCAAAACTGGCTTCAATATAATTAAACACCGCTTCGGTATAACGCAGGAAGGGCCATGGTATATACTGATCGGTATTGTTATCAACGATATCCGGATTGGGATCAATGAATTTCCGCATATAGTATCCCGTCCAGCTTCCATTCCAGTTTTCGATGGAACTTTGCCGGGTATCCAGGCCAAAAACTCCATTGTAAACTCCTACCTGAATCTGATTGGCCGGATCAACATTTCCTGAGATTTTATCGCGTGGCTTCCAGTCCGCTCCATCATACAGAATGGAAGCATAAAAACGTGGATCACGGTCTGCATACGGATCTGCTTTCTGATCGGCATTGCTCCAGCTAAATTTGGTTCCATCCATCATTTCATAGTCATCAACCAATTGCTGAACAGGTGTATTTCCTGCCCAGTTATGATATCCGTTCGGGCCGTTGGACAAACCTACATTCTGCCCTGCGAACTCATCTTTTTCCGGAATATAATTTCTGGTGAAGATCAGTTCCACTGCCGCCGCGGGATCGGCCTCCGTGCTTTTACTGCCCCCGCCCATGGCTATAGAAAGGTAGTTTAATTTACCCTGTTGAGGTGAGACGGGCGCGTTCAGATCGAGTTTATATCCCGATCCAAGATCAATTACGGCTTTAGCGGCATCGCGGGCTGCCTGCCAGCGGGCATTCCGGTCGCCGCTTACATAACCCAGCAATTCCGGCTTTGCATATCCACTGATCAGTGAAGAATTTGCTTTTGCCGTGGGGATATCGTGCAGATCACTGGCGGCATATAAAAGAACTCTTGATTTTAAGGCCATGGCAGCGAGTTTGCTGGCTCTGCCTTTCTGCATGTTTTTCCCATCCAGAAGATCGGCGGCAGTATCACAATCGGCTACAATAAAATCAACGCAATCTGCATAACTGCTTCGCTCCAGCGCATAATCCTCACCCAGGCCATAGGATCTGTTTACAATCGGAACGCCCCCATAAAACCGAAGCAGTTGCTGGTAGTAATAGGCTCTCAGGAAATGCGCTTCTCCTTTTAAACGGTCTTTCAGGTTTTCATCGGTGAATGTGGCAACTTCCAGGTTTTCCAGGGCCAGATTTGTAGCCCGGATGGCACGGTACATTGCACCCCATTCAAAGGTGTTGTTTGTCCATCCCCTGTTATCCTGATTCAAATTCCCTTCATTTATGATATTGTAGCCCCGGCCGGCATGCGTGAATACAGCTTCATCGGTAAGAGAAGCAAGCATCTCCTCGTTAAATCCGCCCATTCCCAGTCCGCTGTATGTGCCATTAACAAAGGCTTCGGCCAGAGCGCCATCTGCCCAAACATCATTGGCAGAAACCTGGCCCAGCGGACTCGTGCTAAGAAAATCTTTTTTGCAGGAACTTAGGCCGATGCCTGCAGTTAGAAGAACCAATATGCTTATTCTTAATTTTTTCATTGCTGTCAGTTTAGAAGGTTACACGAGCGCCGATATTAATAATTCTGGCCTGAGGGTAATACTGCCCGCTACCACTGGTGGATTCAGGATCCCAGATTTTCATCTTATCCCATGTAACTACATTTAGTCCGTTCGCATAAACCCGGAGATTGCTGATCCCTGCCTTGCTTGTGAGGTTAACCGGCAGATTATAACCCAGTTCCACATTCTTCAAACGCAGGTAATCGCTGTTTCTCAGCCAGTAGGTATTGTTTCCATAACCGCCGCCGGTAAAATAGGTTCCACCGCGATTGGCTAGTCTGGGATCCACGCTGCTTGGATTTTCAACCGACCAGCGATTGTCATAGCTCCACTTAAGGTAATTACCAATATCCCCCGACTCTGTTCCAATGAAGAGCAGGCCTCCGGCAGCACCCTGGAAAAGGATGGAGAGGTCAAAATTCTTATACTGAAAATTCATGTTAACCCCTCCTGTAAACCGGGGATCGCGGTTCTTATCAAGCCTTACCTGATCGAGACCATTCAGCTTATTATCGCCGTTAACATCTTTGAATTTCATATCGCCGGGAAGAAGTTTTCCGGTAATGGCAGAGTAATCGAGCTTGTTGGCATCAATTTCCGCCTGATCGCGGAATACTCCATCGTATTCATATGCCAGAAAGTTGGGCCCGTTGGTACCGAAACCATGCCCTGTTGAACGCTGGTAAACCGGAGTACTTTCATTTTCATCCCAGAACAGGATCTTATTTTTCGCATACCCACCGTTTACACTTACAGAATAGCGAAACTCGCCGATTTCATTACTATAGCCCACTTTAAACTCCCAGCCTTTATTTTCCATTTTACCAAGGTTAACCGGCGGAAGGGTCATACCGGTACTTGCCGGAGTGGTGCCCTGTTGCTGTATAAGGATATTATTCCGTTTGTTATAGAATACATCAAATTCAAAGCTCAGACGGCTGTTTAACAGGGATCCTTCCAAACCGAGGTTTGCATTATTGGCCACCTCCCAGGTGAAGTTTGGATTGGGAACCCTGGTTTCGAATAGTGTGTTCTGAACCTGATCGTTCAGGATATAGGTTCCGAAACTATATGTTGGCAGGTAAGCATACTCTTGCAGGGAACCGTTAAAGAAAACCTGGTCGTTCCCCATTTGCCCGTAAGAACCTCTGATTTTTAGATTGTCGACAAAACCAACCCCGCGGAAAAAGTTTTCCTGTGAAATATTCCATCCCAACAGGATCCCGGGAAAAAATCCAAAGCGGTCCTGCTCCGGAAAAATATATGAGCCATCATATCGCCATACGAATTCGGCGAGGTATTTTTCTTTGTAATTATATCCTACGCGGCCGAAATAGCTAAGACGGGCTCTTTCGAAACCACCCCCCGAGTTGTTCTGTTCGGCTGTTCCCCCGGCAAATAACTGATCCACCGCCGGCGAAATATAATAACGACGAAACGCATTGAAGTTGGTTCCTTCCACTGTTTCTTTTGTAACTCCCGCGAGGAAGTTTAGGGTATGATCGCCGAAAACCCGGTCGTAGTTCATCAAACCGGTCAGATTCACATTAAGCTGGTAATCTTCCCGCTGTGTTAAACGGGGATCGGTGAAGGTGGAACGAACCGTTTTATTCAGTTTGGGAGTGGTTCCGTCCGCTTCATACGAGGATCCATCCCAGAAATACAAAGACCAGGGCGTTTCCCAGCGTTTGCCGCGCAGAAAATAATTGTCAACAGCGCCCATTCCGGTAAATTTCAGGCCTTCAATTCCAGGTATCAGGATCTCAAATTTTCCATTTAACTGTACATAGTCGCGTTTGTCTTTATCGTAGCCGGTTTCATTCGTCGTGATCACAATGGGATTTTCGCCATTTTCGATATCCGGGCCGGGAAGCCCGTTTGGCCAAACCTCCTGCTCGGTTGGTTTACCCCGCATCATCATCCGGAATATGGCACCCGCGCCTTTTGTAGGAAAAAAGCGATATTCTTCCCTGGCGGTAAGACCCAGGCTGGTATTGATCCATTTGTTCACTTTGGCATCCAGGTTCAAACGAATATCATATTGTTTGTAACCGGTTGCCGAACGTTTATAGTAACCATCCTGGTTCTGGTAACCAATGGAAGCCAGGTACCGCACATTTTCGGAGCCGCCACTAAGCTGCAGGTTGTGCCGGGTTTGTGGAGACCATTTTTTCAATGTGGTATTGAACCAGTCGGTGTCTGGAAATCCCCAGGGATCCGATCCGTCGCCATGTTTTTGAATGGATGAAGGCGGATAAGGGGCATTCACCAGGGTTCCACCAATGGTTGTGTAGTTCCCCGCATTGCCGAAAGCCGCCCAGGCCTGAGGCCATTCAGCAGAGGGAACACTTTTAAACAGCTCCAGCTCATTTACCATGGTGGCATATTGTACGGCG
This sequence comes from Bacteroidota bacterium, assembly GCA_023427575.1. Classification (GTDB taxonomy): domain Bacteria; phylum Bacteroidota; class Bacteroidia; order Chitinophagales; family Chitinophagaceae; genus Flavitalea. Next base: position 7,854 of record JAEZAY010000472.1, read on the forward strand.
TTCGACATCTCGGGGATGCGGGTGGGCTGCGACCAGCCCTGGTTAAAATCGTAGGAGATGGTGGGTTTTCCCGACTTTCCTCTTTTGGTAGTGATCAGTATAACCCCATTTGCGGCCCTGGCGCCATAAATGGCGGCAGAGGCATCTTTCAAAACCGAAATACTTTCTATATCCGCCGGATTAAGGCGGTCAAGACCACCGGCTCTTTCAGGAATCCCATCAATAACGATCAGGGCACTGCTATTTCCCAGCGTATTTGTTCCGCGGATCCGGATGGCCGAACCATCGTAACCGGGTTCTCCACTGCTTTGGATTGTTGTTACACCGGGCAAACGGCCGCCAAGTGAGTTCGACAGGTTCACAGAGGGCGATTTGGCCAGTTCCGTTCCTTTAACAGTGGCCACCGAGCCAGTAACCGTTACCTTCTTTTGTGTAGCATATCCCACCACAATCACCTGTTGCATATCCTCATTGGTAAGTTCGTACTGGTAATTTACCGTGGTTTGACTCCCCAGCGCCAGTTCTCTGGTTGTACTGCCCACATAACTAAATACGAGGGTAGCATTCGGTGGCGCTTCAATGCTGAAACGGCCCGATTCGTCGGTTTGGGTTCCTGTACCGGTACCCTTTACCTGAACCGTAACACCGGGTAAGGGCGTATTCACGTCCGATGTAACCGTTCCCGTAATGGTGCGGTTTTGAGAATAAAGAGTTGAAGAAAGAAAAAAAGCGGTAAAAATGAATAGCAAGGCAGGAAGCAATCGGAAGGGATACCTGTAGGCATACAGGGGTTTCCTGCCCACTTTGAGACGGTTAGTCATGGTTAGATAAATTATGATATTAAAATGAGGGCGGGACTAATTTCTACGGGGAATGGGTATGGAATCCGAATGTATTAAAATTTTGTTAAACCAGCCGCCAAATCAAAAATTTATTTTGCTATTTATGAAAATATTGTCGAAAAAAAGGATAATTACAGGCAAAGTTTTACCTGCATTACAGCAATGAATGAAGTCGGGAACTTCGCCGCAAAAAAAGCAAAAATACAGTGCAATTTCAGTCAGGGATCGCAGTAAATGCGGAATTACCGGATTTGCCGGCGGAGATTAGACCTTTTCGGGGAAAATTGCAGAAGGCGCCAGTTTTAGTTGGAATAATGCAGGGAATCTTCAAC
>JAEZAY010000483.1 GCA_023427575.1 Bacteroidota bacterium
GGAATTGCAGGATATTACAAATCCCATCCAGCAAAGCCGCTTTGCGGAAGCGATGGAAAGACTGAACAACCGGAAATATCACTGGGGCAGCGGAACGAGAATCGGAGAATGCATGGCTGTGTTCGTAAAAAATTATTCCAGCAAAATACTAAACAGCCGCACCATGGTCCTTATTCTTAGTGATGGCTGGGATACGGGAGATCCGGATCTGGTGCGATCGGCTATGAAAACCATGCACGAAAAATGCCGGAAGATTTATTGGATAAATCCCCTGGCGGGATATGCATCCTTCCGACCTGAAGTGGCGGCTTTAAAAGCTGCCCTGCCATATATAGATGATTTACTTCCCGTGTATAACCTGGACACCTTGAAGAAGCTTGGCAACATTTTTTAATCTGCAGAAATTACCTCTTCCATCCTGGAACTCCGCGATCCTTTAATCAGAACAGATGCGCCGGTTAGATTCTGATGTTTGTACCATTTTTTTGCTTCTTCCGAATTGGCAAGTCGCGTATATGAATGGGGGATATTCATAAAATCACCTCCTACCAATACCACCTCTTTCCATTTGTACTGATGGATCAGCTCGATCAGCAGTTCATGTTCCAGCAGGCTATCGGTACCTAATTCTGCCATTGCTCCCAGCATCAATACTTTATTATCGCCATCCATCGATGCGAAATTTTCGATGGCCGCTTTCATGCTTCCCGGGTTGGCATTATAAGCATCGAGAATTATTTTGTTTCCGTCTTTTTCCAGCAACTGGGAACGGCTATTGGAAGGCCGGTAGGATTCAATTCCTTTTTTAATAAGGTTTTCGGCTACGCCAAAATGGTTGCCAACGGCAACTGCGGCCAGCACATTGGGAAGGTTGTAAGCGCCCACCAGTTCCGTTTGAATTTGACTGATCCCTGTACCACCGCTGAATTCAACCCGTAGAAATGAATCAACCGTACTGGCCGCTCCGGTCAGGTCCGCATTGGCCGTTCCATATGTAATAATATTTGGAATGCCCGGCTCATTTCTACCAGGTAATCATAATCTTTCATGATAAAGGCCGTACCCTTGTCGGTAGTACGCAAATAATCAAACAGTTCACCCTTGCCCTTTTTCACCCCTTCCAAAGAGCCAAATCCTTCCAGATGAGCTTTCCCGCAGTTTGAAATCAGTCCATGCGTGGGCAGCGTATACAGGCAATAACTTTGTATTTCTTTCAGATGATTTGCACCCATTTCAATGATGGCCATTTCTGCATCTTCCTTTACCGACAAAAGTGTGAGTGGAATCCCAATATGATTGTTCAGGTTGCCCCTGGTAGTATAGGTTTTATAACGCTGCGACAATACCGCATGGATCAGTTCTTTCGTGGTAGTCTTACCGTTACTGCCGGTAATGGCCAGGAAGGGAATCGTAAACTGCTGCCGGTGAAATAAGGCCAGATCCTGCAGGGTTTTTAAAACATCATCCACTATAATAATCCGATCATTGCCGGCATTTTCAGGCTTATCGCTAATCGCATATGCTGCCCCTTTTTGCAAGGCAGTATCAACAAAAAGGTTCGCATCAAAATGAGGTCCCTTTAAGGCAAAAAACAAATCGCCTTTCTTCAGTTTCCGGGTGTCCGTTTCCACGGATGGATATTGACGGTATAGATTATACAGATTTTGAATTGTCATACTATCAAAGATAAGGAGGGGAGGCTTTGTTTTTTCCCAGGTTCCGGAAGAGTATTTGAGTCGGGAGTCCATGCCGATACATTCTTTGTGGGCTCATCGGTTATTTTTTCTTTCCGTAAAACTTCTTTTAGATCGGATTGCGGAGCCGGCAGTATAAAACACAAAAGCCACCGTTTCGGGTGGCCTTTGTAAGCAATGACTTTTATTCTAACTAACGTTTTCTTGAATTTTGTCTTCTTACTTTATAATCGATTCCGGTTTTGCGACCATTTCCTTCCGGACTTCCCAGGCGATCCATTGCGCAACGGAAACCTACGGTGCTGCTTGCCTGATCTTCTTCCATAAACCGGCGGGTTCCGGGGGATAACCAGTAAGCGCGATCGTTCCAGCTTCCGCCTTTAATTACCCTCGATTTATCGCTGATCAGAGTGGTTAAACCATAACCACGGCCAACCTCTGTTTCATAGCTTACACCCAGCGTTAAAGAATCACCATCCAGGTAATTGATTACATTTCCTTTCTGATAGTTCCGGCGGTTTTTGCTTTCTTCATCCGTTACATACTCTCTTACAACGCGGCCAAGGCTATCTTTTTCATATTCACCATCGGCATTTCTTTTCATCTTGTCGAAACGGTTACCGCGGAATGGAGATACATCATCCACATCCACCGGCGACAGTGGGCGATATACATCACCAACCCATTCGTTCACGTTGCCCGACATATTATACAAACCAAATGCATTCGGGAAAAACGAAGTTACCGGAGCAGTATAGACCGCACGGTCGTTCAAACCACCGGCCACACCCATGTTGACACCGCTACCACGCTTGAAGTTAGCGAGGAAAGTACCCTGCCAGCTTCCGCGACGGCTATCACGAAGTCCGTTTACATTCTGGCTCCAGGAATAGACCTGTTTATTAGTAACCAGTTCTTCACCACGTTTACCTTCTTTTTTACTGATTTTCGGATTTTGACCAACCAGCGCCAGTGCAGCGTATTCCCACTCCGCTTCTGTTGGCAGGCGGTAGTTCGGTAAAAGAATACCGTCTTCAAAAGTTACCTGGGAACGTGGAGTTCCGTTTGGATTTTTCAGCGGATTCTTTTTAGAGCGAACCCCGGGTCCGGGAGTTGGGGTTGTTAAACCAAGCAAATAAGATTTGGTATTAAAACTTTCAGAACCCTGACCCTGAATATTTTTAAGCGTATTCTTATTGATAAAATTTCTGTCCAAAAGCGCTTTTTCATTCACCCTGTCTGATCTCCACAGGCAGAAATCAGAAGCCTGCTGCCAGGTTACCCCAACTACCGGATAGTAATTGTAAGAAGGGTGACGGAAATAATATTCAACAAGAGGCTCATTATAAGCCAGCTCGCTGCGCCATACCAGCGTATCGGGCAATGCGCCTTCACGAACAGCCTGGTATTCGACGCCGTCGAACACATTATTGATCCAGTACAGATACTCACGGTAGTGAATATTCGCTACCTCGGTGCGGTCGATGTAGAAAGAATTCACGGTTTTGCGCGTAGGAATATTATTCCAGTCCGCCATAACATCCTCTTCGGCAGCTCCCATGGTAAAAGTACCGCCCTGAACAAATACCAGTCCCGGACCGGTACGCTGCTCTTTTTCGCGGGCTACCTGGTAGCCTCCCATGTCTTTGTCATTATAATTCCAACCCGTGACGTCGGAACTTTCTTTCTTTTTACTGAAGAGACCTCCGTTTTTACAGGAAGACACTACTGCAGCGCACGATAGCAGAATGAAAAGGTTTTTCAGGTTCATTTTAAAGTCTTTTGCCTTTGGTACAATGTAAATAAACGGGATTTAAAAGCAAATATTGTATTTGTAAGTCTTTGCTGGTTTTAATTTTTTGTTTCTTTTAAAATAAGTCCGCAGCCGATTAATCAATTGCGCGCCCGCATTTTAAGAATCGTTCACATGGTCGGGAAAGGGCTTGCGAATATAGCGTGTTTCCCTAAAATATCGTGCCGGAGCCTGAGTTTAGGCCGTTAAAAATCACCTATTTTTGATTCTCATGTACAAAGCCCTACTCATTCTTCGGGTTTTATTCATCATTCTGTTTTTCAGGGCGATGCCTGCCGGGGCCCAGGGTCGCTATTCCGATCGTTCGGTACTGGCTTCAGGAAACTGGTATAAGATCGCCACCTCGCAGGCGGGCATTTACAAGATGGATCTGGGTTTCCTGAACCGCCTGGGCATTTCCGGAACTTCCATTCCTTCGGCTTCGATCCGAATCTATGGAAACGGCGGGGCCATGCTGCCCGAAGATCCCAGTCTTTCCGTTGCGGATGATTTAAGGGAAATTGCCATTCAGGTAGTGGACGGCGGCGATGGGTTCTTGGATGGTTCTGACTATCTGCTGTTTTATTCTCCCGGACCGAACCATTGGAGCATCGATACTGGTAATCAGAGTTTTAATCATCAGTTGAACCTGTATTCCGATCATTCCTATTATTATATTACCATCGGCGGAGCGGGCAAACGAATTCAAACCCTGAACCCCTCCCAATCTTCCAATCTTATTATTACGAGTTTTGATGATCGTTTTTATTACGAAAAAGACAGCTTTAATTTTTTAAGTTCCGGAAAGGAATGGTTTGGAGATGAGTTTGCTTCTCTTCCGGGCCGGGTTCTGAGCCATCGCTTTCAAATCCCGGTAAATGGCCGGGTTGAATCGGCTCCCATTCAGCTTAAAACCAGTATGATCTCCCGTTCTTTTGGAGCTGCCGGTACTTATACCCTTGCGGTCAACAATCAGGTAATGGGCGAACTGGAGATCGCCGGCGTTGCTACCGGTCCATATGATCTGTTTGCA
>JAEZAY010000552.1 GCA_023427575.1 Bacteroidota bacterium
GTGGGGCCCACGCCGATATAGTCAGCACCTGATCCCGCAACTCCATCGTTAGGCTGGAAATTATAGGGACCAAAGTTTTTAGGTGTCATAGTGTTTTCCTGTGGAACGAGAATGGTTTCACCCAAAAACAGGTCCTCGCGCCCAATAGTGATCCGATAGCCTTTGATGGCCGCGGCACTCCGGTTTTCGAGCGCAAACTGGTATTTCATGGTCACCACAGTGGTGTACTGAATTTCAGTGAGGGTTCCCAGGCTGCCGTCAAACCTTGGAAAATTCAGCAGATGGTAATCGTTGCCTCCGCCGGTTAGAATGGTATCATACGAAATACTGCTTACGCCATTTCCACACTGGCTATACGATAGATGGGGAATACAGAATATAGTGATACACAAAAACAGGGTCGCACAGGTTTTCATAGCTATCAAATTCGGGTAATGGATCAATTGTTCAGACCTTCAAAAACCGTTGATCCGGTAAACCGACTAACAATTACTAAGTGTATACACTTGATTGCTGGTCAGACAGTTATCTGAACACAGCTATAACAGATACCGCCCGGTTTTATTATGGGAAACGGATTTTTTAACCCGGATTTTATCCCATTAAGGGATCAATTTTTCACTAATAAGATAAAACCCGTAATTTTTTAGATGGGAATTTATAAAGCGTTCCGAAGTTTCCGGATTGATTAGCAACGTATAAAGAAATTTTATATAGGAAAATTTATCCCTGTCTGGCTGCCAGCGTAAAGCCAATAGTTGTTCCCACATTGGGTGTACTGCGAACGTGCATGGACTGGTTGTGCGCTTCAATAATATGTTTGCAGATTGCCAGGCCCAGGCCAGTACCGCCGCGGTCGCGGCTTCTGGCATTATCGGTTCGGTAAAAACGTTCAAAGATCCGGGGTAAATGTTCTTCTTCAATCCCAATTCCGTCGTCGCTGATCTCTACCAATACCCGCTGATCGTCGGTAAGATAAACGCTGGCCACTATCGAGCCATTAAGGCGGCCATATTTTGCCGCGTTTTCAGTCAGGTTTATCAGCACCTGCCGGATTCTTTCTTTGTCGGCAAAAACACTGATTGGCGCTTCACAACCTTTCTTGATGGAAGTGCGCAGCCGCTTTTCCTGGGTTTTTATGGTCAGGCTTTCAAAAACATCCCGGATTAAATCCTGAATGATAAAGTTTTGTTTTAACAGGAGTTGCTCGCCGTTTTCCAGCCGCGAAATCTCATCCAGATCATTCAGCAAAGAAACCAGCCGGTCGGCATTTTTTGCAGTATTTTCCAGGAATTTCCGGTTTACGCCCGGATCTTCCATAGCTCCATTCAATAATGTATCCGTGTAGCCCTGGATGGCAAAAACAGGCGTTTTAAATTCATGGGCGAGATTCTGAAGGAAATCTTTCCGGAAGGCTTCATTTTTGCGTAACAGTTCTATCTCGCTATTGGTTCTTCGGGCCCAGGCTTCCACTTCATCTCGTACCTGATCGATCGATTTTTCCGGAAGTACGTATTTAAAATACATTTCCTCTTTTTTGGTCGCTTTTGTCTGATGGATCAGTTTATAAATCAGCTTGATCTTACGGCTGATAAACTTCTCCAGCAAAAAATACAATAATCCATAACATCCTGCCAGAACCAGCAGCAGGAAACCGGCTGCCACCAGCCATTTTTTACTGAGAATGGCAACCGCCAGCGCAATTGGTACAGCAATTATCAGCGCCGAAATAAAGGCTAGTTGCGAAGGCGATGGACTTTTACTGGAAAACATTTTATTTTTTAAGATTGATATTTATTATCAGACAAGAGAACGGATCAATGATACGCCGAATCAAAAGAAAATGGTTGCGGGTTTTAACAGATAGGCAGGCCCGGATTGATCATTTAATATTGGGTGAAGCTCAAATTTCAAATTTATAACCAACCCCTTTTACCGTAGTTATGCAATCAACTCCCAGCTTTTGGCGGATTTTTCGGATATGAACATCGATGGTGCGATCGCCGACAATCACTTCATTTCCCCAAACCTGGTTCAGGATTTCATTTCGCAGAAACACCCTGCCGGGCCGCGAAGCCAGCAGGTAAAGAAGTTCAAATTCTTTCTTGGCCAGCACAACCTGTTGTCCTTTAATCAACACCTCGTATTTGGCCGGATCAATTGTAATTTCTCCAAATTCGATTGCCTTCCCATCCTGATCTTTATGAAGGCGACGAAATAACGCATTTACCCGGCTGCTTAAAACCTTGGGGCTGATTGGCTTACTTACAAAATCATCGGCTCCAGCTTCCAGGCCGGCGATTTCGGAAGAATCGTCGTTGAGCGCAGTCAGAAATATGATCAGGGTTTCTTGAAATTCGGGCTGGGCGCGAAGGATCTCACAAACCTGGACCCCATTCTTTTTGGGCATCATGATATCCAGAATAATCAGATCGGGATGGTGCTTCCTGGCAGCCTGCAGCGCTTCATCGCCGTCTTTTGCAGTAACAATTTCATAACCTTCCCGGCGTAAGTTATATTGAATAATCTCAATTATATCCGGTTCATCATCAGCGATTAAGATCTTTTTATGATTTGAATCCATGAAAGCTCTGTTTACGCAAAGTTAACTTTAACAATGTCAGTGCAGCGCCTGTGATTGATTATGAAATTGTTAAGGGATTAAATACTGCCATCGGTGTTGCCACGTTCTTACAACCAATTGGTCGTATTTTTGCTTCTTAATATGGATATTGTGAATAGTATGAAGTTACGTGTACTGTTGGTTTTTTTGCTGGTTTCCACAAGCTTCCTTACCCGGGCCCAGAATGCTTATACTTTCAAGATCGCCACCCAGCGGATGTTATGGCATGATAAGGTGGATAATCAGCAGAAAAGACTGGTTCAAAAGAATGGAACGATTAAGCTGACAGGCGATGAAACCATCAATCTTCGCATTTTTGATGCAATCATCCGCCGCATCGATGAATTACAGGAAAATATTGAGCTGGATTCGCTGAGATCTACCCAGACAAAAGTTAAAAATCTGGTGAGTATTGAGCAGTTGGTAAAAGGTTTTGCGGATACCCGCGGAAACCGGGATTTTCCATCCTCTATAGCACCGGCACTGGTATCAGCGTATGAAGAATGCCTGAAACTGGATAACGCCGGCGAAAGTATTGAGCCGGTGATTGCCAAAAGTTCTTACGGCATTGGGAAAATTCTGGTGGATTGTTTTCTGTCTCCGGTACCGAATAAAGGCGTAAGTGCCTCCCGGAATATTTTGATCCGGAAATTTTGTGAGCTACATCCCGACGAAATTTTACCAACCCTGGCCAAAAATCCCGGCTATCCACAGGCGAATGAGTTGATCAGCGCGGCTGCCCGCCACGATATTCGCAAATTGTACAATTATGCCGCCGCCCGCAATGCGCTGGGATCAAAGATCAGAAATCATCCTGATTCGCTGGTTCGAACCATCGCCACCATGGCTGGAAGTAAAAGCGGCCAGTTCTATTTTCCTTTTTTAACGCAGCTTCTTACCGGGAAATTAAGTTTCCGTGACATAGATCAGGTGAAAGACAATGACCTGGCTTATTTCCGTTTAATGGTTAAAACAAGGAAAGAATATGCCCGACTGCTTTTGCCGCCCACGAGGGATACGGTTTCTGAAATGCAGGCTTTGACCGACAGGATGTCGCAAAAAGCGAAGCAATACTTTATCCGCGAAATAAATGCCCTGCATTCTGAGCCAAGTGAAGCGGTGCGATACCGGCGACTGCAGGGACTAACTCCCCAGGAACTTTATTATCTTATTGTACTGGGAGAAGATGAGCTGTATACTTCCAGTTACCTGCATGTTTACAAACGGATCTTTCAGAACATGGCCGTTCCCCGGGCTGACTCGCTCCTGCTAAGTGTGAATGGCGATTCCTTCCGGAAATTCATCAAGATGGCGGCCGGGTTTAATACACTGAATGATTTTCTGGGGCGGATGGACAAAGAAAACGCCACCACCATCATGAAGGCATTTGTAATAAAGCTGGAAAACACAAAGGGTTTGGAAGAGGCGGTTGATGTGGCCGATTCGTACTCAAGCATTATGGACAAAAATCCGGAACTGGCGAAATATATATTACAGGAAGTAAGAGCCAATTATGACCGGAATGTGGAAGCTAACAATCAGCGGGGAACGGTGATCTACAATCTGCTGCAGGTTTTGTTTGAATCGGCGGACAGCACTACCAGAACAGATCTTGTATCCAAGCTGGGCATCCCATCCATATATAGTCAGAATTTCAACGGCCTCACCGATAGCGCGGGAAGGGTAGTGCAGCAGGTGTTTTTTTATGGCGATGAGGACCAGGATGGCCAATTGTCGTTTGAAAATTTCATGCGGATGTTCCGGGGCCGTCCTGAATGGAAAGTTAGTTCGAACAATGATTTCGTTTCCATCAGTTCTACCCGGGGAAAACCGGTGCTGATTTTTGCAAACAAACCCTTGTTAGGTCCCGATGATCCGGATGCCAAAGCACAAGCTAAGCTGAATGAATACCTCGAATCAAAAAACCTGAAGCCGACGGTGGTGATTCATCGAGGCCATAGCTACCATCTGCAGTACACTTTACAACAACTGGCCCCCAGTGCGAAGATCGTGGTGCTTGGCTCATGCGGAGGTTATAATAACCTGAACGATGTGCTGAACATCTGCAGCGATGCGCATATCATTTCATCCAAGCAGGTGGGAACAAAATCGGTAAATGAACCCATACTTCAATCTATCAATAATAATCTGGTTGCCGGTAAAAATATCGACTGGGTAACTTTATGGAAAGAATTGGGAAGCCGGTTTCAGGACTCCGCTTCAAGAGAAAAGTTCGAAGATTATATTCCGCCATACAAGAATCTGGGCGCTATTTTTATCAAGGCATATAAAAGATCAATGGGAGAAGCGTTGAATTAGGTGCTGATTGAGAACCAATAGTCTTTGGGAAATGTATTCATGGCCCCGGAAGAAATCCGTTCAGAAAATTGAAACGGACGCAGTGATAATGTGCCAATGTGCTAATGTGCAAATGTGGAAATGCGATAATTTGATAATGTGATAATCATTGGTGTCCGGGTAAAATGTATTTCCCCCGGGCCTCGGAAGAAATCCGTTAAG
>JAEZAY010000013.1 GCA_023427575.1 Bacteroidota bacterium
TTTTTATTTAGCCGGAAGTTTCAATTTTTAGGATTTATTCCGGAGCCCGATTTTTTTGCTCCACTTTTTTTCTAAAAAAAAGTGGAAGGGGTCATTTACAATGACTGCTCCTAATTCACTATTGATACAGGTTTCAGGCAAATAGCAAATTATGACCCGGACACTAATGATTTGCACATTCCCTTATGCCGGAAGTTTCAATTTTTAGGATTTATTCCGGAGCCCGATTTTTTTTACTCCACTTTTTTTAAAAAAAAATGTAAGGTGTCATTTACTATTAATAAAGCTTCAAAAAGACAGAAAAATATTACCCAAACATCAAGTCGGTAAGATATAAAACCCGGACCTGCAGTGATCACCAGATCATCTGCAGGCCCTAAAAGTTTTAATTTTATCTCGTTAAGCGGCTACTGGCTCCGCCTGTTTTACCAGTTGAACTTCCGCATGAATTTTGATTTCATCACTTACCACAACGCTTCCGGCTTCGGTTACTGCATTCCAGGTAAGCCCGAATTCCTTGCGGCTGATTTTGCCGTTCACGGTAAATCCGGATTTTGTTTGTCCGTAAGGATCTACAACAAGACCTCCATATTCAACATTTAATACGATGGGTTTGGTAACTCCGCGCAGGGTAAGATCGCCATACAATTTTGCCTGCTCCCCATTTGCTTCATATTTGTTGCCGGTAAATAAGATTTGTCCATACTCGGCAGCATTAAAAAAATCGGCCGACTTCAGGTGTTCATCTCTTTGGGTATTGTTGGTGTCAATCGAGTCGATATCGGCGCTGAATTCCAGTTTCTGGATGGTTGTAAAATCATCTGAGCGGGTTTCCACTTTCAGATCAAATTTTTTAAAGTAACCGGTAACGGTTGTGATCATCAGGTGTTTTACCTTAAAAAGAATTTCAGAATGCGTAGGGTCAATCGACCAGTTAATCTTTGCCATGGTTTTTGTTTTTATTTATATGGCAAATTTACTTTCATGATGGTGCTCCTGCCATTGAGTTAAAGCATGAAATGGTATTGATCTAGGTCACGGTTTTTTTGGCTGGGTCCGGTTTCTGCGTAACCGGCTCAATGTTTCCCGGCTCACACCAATATAGGAAGCAATCATATGCAATGGCACTCTTTGCAAACATTCGGGATAGGTTTCGATGAATTCAAGGTATTTTGTTTCTGCCGTTTCCATTAAGGATTGCAATAGTCGTTTCTGGGTTGCGATCAGGTTATTCTGGATCAGGATCCGAAAATAGTGCTCCAGCTTCGGGATCTTTTTGAGCAGCTCGTCCCAGGAATTTTTATCGAGCAATAACAACTCGCAATCTTCCAGGGCTTCTATATTAAACACCGAAGGCTGTCCGGTTATATAACTCGACAAATCGGCAATCCACCATTCTTCCGGCGCAAACTGCAAAATATATTCAGCGCCTTTTTCATCTACGGTAAATGATCTCAATATTCCTTTGGTTACAAAGCCCTGAAATTTACATACATCACCTTCCTGTAACAGATATTGTTTTTTACGCAGTTTCCGGGCGCTGAACATCGATTTGCAAATTTCCAGTTCTTGATCGGTCAGACTCATTTTTTGGGAAATACTCCGCTCCAAAAGTTCGAACATAAATGGATAGCCTTTATAATTCTTTAAAGATAGGAAGCAGTTTTCCGAATCGGGCATCTGCATGCAGATCTGTTCAGTTTCAGACAAAATGTTCGGAATCGGACAAAATTAAAGAGTCAAAAGTTCTTAATCGGTTAACTATCAATGAAATCAGTATGGCATTTTGATTGGAACCAATAATCAAAATCTTTACATGGATAAGCCCCTTTCTAAAAACCGAAGGTCTGGTAGAAAAAAGAAACAGATTCTTATCCTCGTTTTGGCAGCGATGATTGTTATGGTGGCGATCATGTCTTTGCGGGTTGTGCTAAAACCAACAATCAGGGCTTCCGAAATCATTACAGCCCTGGTAACAAAGGGCAACATAGAAAACACGCTGCCGGCAAGCGGTGAGATGATCCCCGAGTTTGAACAGGTAATAACGAGCCCCGTAAATGCATCCGTTAAAGAAGTTTTACTGGAGCCCGGCACCCATGCCAAAGCCGGCGATGCGGTACTGATTCTCGATAAATCGGCATCGGAAGCGGAATATGAAAAAATGAAGATTGAACTGCAGTCGAAGCGAAACAATCTCGCCAAACTAAACCTGGAGCTGGATAAAAGTTTTTTTGATATCAGGTCGAACCGGAATATAAAAGAGTTAAAGATTAACAGCCTTAAAGCAGTACTGGAAGATGCAAAGCGTTTATACAAGGCCGGTGGTGGAACCCGTGAAGATATAGCCCGCGCCGAACTGGATTTGCAGGTAGCGCAACTGGAGAAAGAGCAGATCGAAAACGAGATCCGCAACAAGCAAAAAACCATGGAGGTGGAAAAAAAAGAGGCCTTGCTGCTGGCGGCCATTCAGGAACAGGACCTGAAAGAGCTAAGCCGTAAGCTGGAGCTGGCAAATATAACAGTGCCCCGCCCGGGCGTAATCACCTGGGTGAACAAGAACATCGGCGCCAGTATTAGGGAAGGCGAAACGCTGGTGCGAATTGCGAACCTCGACAGCTATAAGATCGCGGGAAATATTTCGGATGCTTACCTGAGCCGGATCCGCCCGGGAATACCGGTTCTGATTCTTGTCAATAATAAAAAATTCCGCGGCACCATTGCTTCCGTTAATCCAAGCATCCAGAACAATCTGGTTTCTTTTGAAGTGCAGCTTGCTGAAAAATCAAACCCGGAATACCGGCCAAATATGAAAGTGGAAATACACCTGATAACGGATATAGCCGAAAACGCGCTGGTGGTGGAAAACGGCCCCGGGTTCAGAGGCGTGGCCAGCCAGGACATTTTCATAGTTGAAAATGGAAAAGCCATTCGCCGCAATGTCAGAATCGGACTCACCAATTTTGACCAGGTTCAGATTCTTGATAATGTAAAAGAAGGCGAAACGGTCATCATTTCCGATATGAGTGAATTCAAACATGCCTCTTCCATTGCCATACGCCAGTAATATGAAAAGTATTGTAATAGCACTGATCCTTTGCCTGCCGTTTATCGCAAATGCCCAGGATACCCTACGGTTATCCTTAGCCGATATCGTGGCGATGGCCCGCAGCAAATCCATTTCAGCACGGCAGGCATCCACCACCAAAGAAACAAAATACTGGGAATGGCGCAGCTTCCGCTCGAACTACCAGCCCCAGCTTAGTTTACAGGGAATATTACCCGGCTATAACAAATCTTTTATCCCCGTACTTCAACCAAATGGAGCGGTTTTTTTTCAGCCGGTTCACAATAATAATTCATCATTAAACCTGGCCTTCAGCCAGAGTATTGCCGCAACGGGAACCACCATTTTTGGTACTTCGCAATTGCAACGTTTTGATGATTTTGACCGGAAAAATACCCTGTACAATGGTGTTCCCTATGGAATCGGAATCAGCCAGCCTATCCTTAAATTCAATACTTTAAAATGGGACAAAAAGATAGAGCCCCTGAAATACGATGAAAGCAAACAGGTGTATATAGAATCGATGGAGGAAATTGCGATCAATGCCACGGGATATTTTTTCGATCTGCTGCTGGCGCAGGTAAATTTGCAGATCGCCGAAACGAATTATGCCAATACGCAGAAGATCCTGGCCATTGCCGGAACTAAGTTTGAAATTGGAAAGATCAGCCGCAATGAAATTCTGCAACTGCAGCTGGAAGAATTAAAGGCGCAAAAGGCGGTCGGTACCGCCCGCCGCGATATGGAAATCGCCACCCTGAGTGTTCGCGCTTATACCGGACTGTCAACGGAAATTCCCATTGAGTTACAGGTTCCGGAGCAGATAATTTTATTAGAGATCCGAACCGAAAAAGTGCTTGCTGAAGCCTACGCAAACCGTTCCGATGCCATTGGTTTTGTACGGCGGATTTTAGAAGCCAGACGCGAAATAGACAAGGCCAAAGGTGATAATGGAATCAATGCGACTTTAACCGCGCGACTGGGGTTTTCAAAAAGCGCCACCCGGTTTTCAAAAGTCTACCAGGCGCCGAAAGATCAGCAACTGGTTCAATTGGAATTTGAGATTCCGATCCTCGATTGGGGAAGATCAAAATCAAGAACAAAAACAGCGCAGGCCAATAAGAAGCTGGTGGAATATGAAGTAGAGCAGGACCAACAGATTTTTGTGCAGGAGATCGCTACGGAAGTAACACTGTACAATATGATGAAAGAGCAGTTGATCCTGACCAGAAGAGCCGATAGCATTGCATCTGAAAAATACAAGATCGCGGGCGAAAGATATATTTTGGGCAATCTGAATATTACGGATCTGAGTATTGCCTTTCAGGAAAAAGATCAGGCCAAACGCGATTATATCGCCGCCCTGAACGATTTCTGGCGTTCTTTTTACCGGATCCGGTATCTCTCGCTGTATGATTTTGAAAGAAATCAAAAGATAAAATACAATTAACCATTAAACCGCTTTCTATGATCAATGTGAAAAATGTTGAAAAAACCTATCGTACCGAAACCATTGAAACGATTGCTCTGAATCAGATCAACCTTCATGTTGCGAAAGGTGAATTTCTTTCGATCATGGGTCCTTCGGGTTGTGGCAAAAGCACCTTGCTGAACATCATGGGTTTGCTTGATTCGCCGTCGGAAGGCGAAGTTTTTATTGACGGCGAAAAAACCGCGCACCTTAATGACAAAAAGCTGGCGCGTCTGCGCAATGAAAAAATCGGCTTCATATTTCAGAGCTTCCATCTGATCAATGATCTGAATGTGCTCGACAATGTGGAATTGCCTTTGCTCTATAGCAATACATCGGCAAAGGAGCGAAGAGAAAGAGCTATTGCCGCAATTACATCGGTAGGACTTGCTAACCGCATGAAGCATTTTCCCTCGCAGCTCTCGGGCGGTCAAAAACAAAGGGTGGCTATTGCCAGAGCGATTGTTGGTAAACCGCTGATCATACTGGCCGATGAACCAACGGGAAACCTCGACAGTGCCATGGGCAATGAGATCATGGATATGTTGCTGCGATTAAACGAAGAATCCGGTACCACCATCGTAATGGTAACACATGATGAAAACATGGCAAGAAAAACCCACCGGCTGGTGCGGCTTTTCGATGGCTCACAGGTTAATGATCACGCTCTAAAAACGGTATATGCTTAAAAATTATTTCAAAATTGCCATCGCGGTTTTAAAGAGAAGAAAGTTTTTTACGTTCATCAGCCTGTTTGGAATCAGCTTAACGCTGACTGTATTGATAGTGCTCACCGCATTCATCGACCATTTTACCAGTAACAGTTATCCTGAAATGAACCGCGACAGAACCCTCTATATCCAGTTTGTTAGTCAGAAAAATTCTGAAAAGGGCTACACGCAGAAGGGGCCGGGCAGCTTTCATTTTTACGACCGCTATGTGAAGCAGTTGAAATCGACTGAAAAGATCGGCATGGTAACAATGTACACGGCAACCAATACCTATGTCAATAACAAAAAACTGGTACTGAATTTAAAATACACCAACGATGAATTCTGGGATATCATTCGCTTTGATTTCATTGAAGGCCGCGCTTTCAGCAAACAGCAGATAGATCAGAGTGAGCTGGTTGCGGTTATTTCGGAAGAAACCCGCGATAATTATTTCGGTACCGGCGTACAGGCAGTTGGGAAATACATTGAAACGGATAATGTACAATA
>JAEZAY010000050.1 GCA_023427575.1 Bacteroidota bacterium
CCGTATAAGCACCCGCCGGAATATTGGCAATCCGGTACCGGCCCGTGCTATCGGATAAGGAAGAAAGCCCGGCCTCTTCCACCGTTATGGTCGCTCCATGAAGTGGCTGGCGGGTGACCGCGTTTTGAACAAGACCCGTAATAGCCCCGGGATTTTGTGATTTAGAAGAATAGGCACCAAACAATAAAACCAGACAAAACAAAACCCTTCCCATTAAAAAATATTAAATATTGAATTTGGCAGCAATTTAGCTCAAACCGGGAAGAAACGTCTTTTACAGAACGAAAAACCGCCTTCGGGGCTGGGAAAGGTTGGATTAAACAGATCTCTTAAGAATTAGCTGCCTTCATCCAAAATCTAATGGTCGCTAAATTCATGTTTCAGATCGTCAGTTTTGCCCTTTTCAAATAATTTAACCAGGGCCCAGGCCAGGGGGAAGATCAGGGTTAGAATAATTTCTTTTGGCTGAAAATTCAATTTGAAGATCAGAATGGCCAGTGCCGATAATGTCCATAAAACACCAACGGCTAAAAAAAAGTTTCGTAAGAAATTCATGATTGATTTGCGGGTTTAGTTTTGTTCGTCATTGTAACCGCCCAATACCGGAAAGGTTCAAATAACTGTTGTTTATACCAGGATGGCCAGCCTTCTCTGAAATTACAATAGAAGCGGTTCAACTGACTTATTGTCTTAATTCCTTTGGAAAGTACAGAATATTAATGAAATGCACAATGGAACAAAATTTCTTCTGCACGTATAACCGAAAATCCGGTTATTTTGGGGGAAAGTATACGATACAAAAGTTTTTATTCGTTGTAAATGAAGGAAATGAACCGAAAAACCGATTGATAATATTTATCTAACATATCCGAACGATCTAATTCCTACTTTTGTGGCCCAATCATTAATACCCTATGCCAGTTGAAACGATTTTGAAGCTTAAACAAGGTGATCACCTTATCTTCAAAATGGTGTATGAAGAATGGAGTCGTAAGGTTTTTCACTATTATCTAGGTAAATCGGATAATGAAGAAGTTTCAAAAGAGCTCACTCAATTGGTGTTTATTAAATTCTGGAATTACCGCGATTCACTTTCCACCGAACACAGCCTGGACCAGCAATTGTTTCAAAAAGCGCGGCTCATTTATATCGACTGGCTCCGGGCGGAAGCTACGCGTAGAAAATATTTTACGACCGAAATCCCCTCCGAAACACCGAATGCCGGTTCACCTCTTAATGTGGAACTCGAAATCCGGGAAGAGCTGGAATATTCAATGAATAAACTTTCGCCGAAAAGACGAAAAGTGTTCGAGCTTAAACATATCCACGGTTTTTCCTATAAAGAAATCGCCGATAGTTTGGGTATAAAGGCTAAAACCGTTGATAATCACCTGCTAAAGGCAAGTTCCCAGCTTCGTAAAGTCTTCAATCTCTGAACCGATTTTGCCCTTCTTTAAATTATTGAATTTTTATTTTTTGCTGAATAGGGGATAAGACCGGGTTCAAACGTACTACCTGTTTTCCGGGGATTATGACCAAAAATGAACTGCTTAAAAAATTTGTAGCCAATCAGTGCAACGCGGAAGAAGCACAAAAGGCCAGGCAATACCTCGACGAAGAGCCGGGTTTGCTGGATACCCTGTTTCCCAAAAATGAATGGGATAATGTAAGCGATTCCAGTTCAGCATGGACCCGGGTTGAAAAGCAGATTAAGGAGAAGATCGGAGCAGAAACCAGGCGGCCTGTGTACCGGATGGCCAAAAACTTTTTATCGGCAGCG
Organism: Bacteroidota bacterium; assembly: GCA_023427575.1. Classification (GTDB taxonomy): domain Bacteria; phylum Bacteroidota; class Bacteroidia; order Chitinophagales; family Chitinophagaceae; genus Flavitalea. Next base: position 1,781 of record JAEZAY010000050.1, read on the forward strand.
GCCGTAATGACAGCCCTTGGATTCGGATTGTTTTTCTACATTAATTCGAATAAACCGGCAATTACCGCAACCGAAATTCCGGAAAATCTTCACCAGCAGGTTGATTTTATATTGGTCGACAACAATAAACAACAGATCCGGGAAATAAAGCTTGCCGACAATTCCACCATCAGTTTATATCCGGGATCTTCCGTTGCATACAGCAAGAACTTTAGGGAAAACCGAACCATCAGGCTCAGCGGCAAAGCGATCTTTAAGGTTGAAAAAAATCCTGAAAGTCCTTTTGCCGTTCAATCCAGCACTGTTAAGGTAACGGCATTGGGTACCCGCTTTCTGGTGGACAGTCATGACCCGTACGACCGGATAAATGTTCAGCTTTTTGAATGGAAGGTTGTGGTGCAGCCTGCAGATCCCCATTCGTTTGTTTATGAAACATTTCTTGAGCCCGGACAACAATGTTTTGTTGATCCCCATACGCGATCGGTGAAAGTGAAACCAATCCGCGTTGTTAAGCCTGCGGCAAGAAAAAATCATCTAAACCATAAAGCCAATATTATCGTTCGCAGTCTGGAGCCGGCTCCGCTCGAATTTAGCAAAACTCCAATGCCGGAAGTTCTGGCAAGGCTGGAAGCGGCTTTTCATCAAACCATACATTTTAATGAAGATCAGCTAAAGGATCAGTTTTTCACCGGCTCATTCAGAGGCGAAGAGTCGCTTGCATCGATTTTAGCCATTGTTTCAAAAATGAATGGCCTGTCGATCAGCGGTGCGGAAAATGAATTCAGGGTTGAAAGAACCCTGGCAGTAACAGGCAATGAATCAATAGCGGATTCAGACAAAAATCTTCCGGTAAAGCTCGGCGCTATCGGATCTCCAAATTTGCTGAATCTGGCGCCGCCCGCTGAAAAAGCCATCCAAAAGAAAACCGTGAGTAAAGCGGAAGCTTCCATTTTAGTATTGGGTGAGAACGAAATACAATATACCGGCAGTTCAGTTCCTGAGGTATTAGATCAGTTGCAAAAACAAACCCGGAGAAAAATAAATTATGATCCGCAGGAACTGTCCGGATTGAATTTTACCGGAAGCCTGGGAACCGGAACGGATGTAAGAAAAATGCTGCACATCATCTGTAACAGCAATGGATTAAAACTCATTATCAAAAAAGGTTCATACTATATCAGCAAAGCAGAAAACTAAAATTTTCAAGAATGAGAATTATTTACTCGTTAAGCACCTTATTGCTTATTTTCTTTTCAATCGGAGCATTTGCTCAGAGCAGCACCACGGTTACCGGAACAGTACTGGATGAAAATTCCAATCCTGTAGAAGGTGTAACGG
>JAEZAY010000077.1 GCA_023427575.1 Bacteroidota bacterium
CGTAAGTCCTACCACTGCTGGGCTATATTCTTTCGCTGTGACTTGTTTTTATTTAGCCGGGAGTTTCAATTTTTAGGATTTATTCCGGAGCCCGATTTTTTTGCTCCACTTTTTTTCTAAAAAAAAGTGGAAGGGGTTATTCACAATGACTGCTCCTAATTCACTATTGATAGAGGTTTTGGGTGAATGAGAAATTATTACCCGGACAACACTGATTAGCACATTTGCACATTCCCTTATGCCGGGAGTTTCAATTTTTAGGATTTATTCCGGAGCCTGATTTTTTTGCTCCAGTTTTTTTCTAAAAAATAGTGGAAGGGGTCATTTACATTGACGGCTCCTAATTTACTATTGGTAAACGTTTCGGGTAAATGAGAAATTATTACCCGGACACCAATGGAGGTGAAACCTGAAAATTACCCGGGTATTGGGATTTTTGTTAACTGATATAAAAGCAAAAACCCACCGCAAAAGGGTGGGTTTTATTAAAGGGATCGAATGTATTAATACCGGTAATGATCTGATTTAAATGGTCCTTCCACCGGAATTCCCAGATACTCGGCCTGATCGGCTGAAAGTGTGTCCAGTTCCACACCGATTTTTGCGAGATGTAAACGAGCTACTTTTTCATCCAGGTGTTTAGGTAGAACATATACTTTGTTTTCGTAGTTGGAAGCATTGGTCCAAAGTTCGATCTGTGCCAGCGTTTGATTTGTAAATGAGTTACTCATCACAAATGAAGGGTGGCCGGTGGCACAACCCAGATTTACCAGGCGGCCTTCTGCCAGAATGATCACATCTTTTCCATCGATATTATAAATATCAACTTGCGGCTTGATGGTATCTTTTGTATGGCCATAATTTTTATTGATCCAGGCAATATCAATTTCGATATCAAAATGACCAATATTACAAACGATGGCTTTGTCTTTCATCAGCCTGAAATGTTTTTCCGTGATCAGATCGCGGCAACCCGATGCTGTAACCACGATATCGGCTTCTTTCACCGCATCGATCATTTTTTTCACTTCAAAACCATCCATTGCTGCCTGCAATGCACAGATAGGATCAATTTCAGTTACAATAACCCGGCAGCCTGCCCCTTGCAATGAAGCAGCAGAACCTTTGCCAACATCGCCATAACCACCTACTACGGCCACTTTTCCGGCCAGCATCACATCGGTTGCGCGACGGATGGAATCAACCAGGCTTTCTTTACAACCATACTTGTTATCAAACTTGCTTTTGGTAACAGAATCGTTTACGTTGATCGCAGGGATCGGCAATGTGCCTTTAGCCATTCTTTCGTATAAACGATGAACGCCGGTAGTGGTTTCTTCGCTTAAGCCGCGGATATGCTGTACCAGTTCGGGATATTTATCAAAAACGATATTGGTCAGATCACCCCCATCATCCAGAATCATATTCAGGGGTTTATCCGCTGAACCGAAAAACAGGGTTTGTTCAATGCACCATTCAGCCTCTTCATTGGTTTGTCCTTTCCAGGCATAAACCCCGATGCCTTTGGCCGCAATAGCCGCCGCCGCATGATCCTGCGTTGAAAAGATATTGCAGGAACTCCATTTCACTTCCGCTCCCAGCTCCACAAGCGTTTCAATCAACACTGCTGTCTGGATCGTCATGTGAAGACAACCGGCAATGCGTGCGCCTTTAAGCGGTTGTGTAGGTCCGAACTCGGCACGAAGCGCCATTAAACCGGGCATTTCAGCTTCAGCCAGACGGATCTCTTTACGACCCCAGTCGGCCAGGCTTATATCAGCCACTTTGTATTGTAATTTAAAGTCAATGTTAGAATTCGCCACTGTAGACATTTGCTAAAATTTTTGTGTGGCAAAGGTAGGATAGTCCGGAAACTTTAGCAATACTGTTTACAGGGACCGTCGCGGTTCAGTCTGAAGCTGATCCTGGCGAACCAGCGCGGAAACAATCTTGTCGATCGGCAACGTTAGCTTCTCCTCATCCAGTTCGTCCAGATGTATATAACGAAAGGTTTCACATTCGCCGGATTGCTTATAAATGCCGAGTTGCCTCTCATCAAAATCAAAGGGGGTTTCCCGGATCGGAGCCCTGATCGGCTCCAGTGCGCGAACATAATAATAAATGGAAATTATCTGATGATCCGGGTTAAAAGCGCTTAACTGGAAAAAATCCGTGGTGTAAATATGATTTCCCACTTCTATGCGCAGATTCATCTCTTCCATAAATTCCCGCTCCAGGCAGGCCCGGGTTCCTTCGCCCAGTTCAAGGCCGCCGCCGGGAAACTTTGTATAATACTGGCCGCGGATAAACTCGTCGGCTACCAGAACCTGCTTATGGTCATTCACCAAAACACCGTAGACGCGGAGGTTAAATGATTTCATGGATCAGAAGTTTTTTTTCTTCAGGAAAAGCCAGCCAATAATAAAGGAAATTCCCAGCGATAGAAGAATTGGAATATAAAAGGCAAATGGAGAATCGGAGTAAGGAATCGGAACATTCATTCCATAAATACTGGCAACCAGCACCGGAAACGTCAAAACAATGGTGATAACGGAAAGTCTTTTTAACACTTCGTTCTGATTATTCGCGATAATGCTTGCAAATGCATCCAGCGAAGAACTTAAGATATTTGTATAAATGTTCGCCATCTCCAGGGCCTGCGAATTATCAACGATCAAATCCTGTAAAATTTCTTTCTCATCTTCATTAAGTGAAAGAAAATTGGTGCGGTCAATTTTCATCAGCAGCATTTCGTTGGAACGAAGTGCAGTAACGAAATAGACCAGGCTTTTCTGAATCCGCATTAGCTGCAGCAATTGTTCATTCTTATTGGCTGCATATAGTTTTTGCTCCAGTACATTGCGGCGGATATTGATCTCCTTCAGATATTCCATATAGGTCTGAATGATCTTTTCAATGATCTTCAGCACCATCATATTACGTTTGTCGGGATGACGGTTCTGGAATGTGTTCAGAAATTTTTTAATGGCGCCGTTATCGAATGAATTGACCGTTACAATCTGGGTATGGGGCAGGATGATACAGATCGGAATGGTTATATAATAGGCATCGCTTTCATTAAAAGAATTGTTTTCGGTGGGGGTTTTGATCACCACCAGCTTCACGTTGTCTTCTTCTTCAAAACGGCTTTTTTCATCAATATCGAGGGAGTCGGTCAGAAAATCGAGCGGAATATCCAGCTTTTCCGACAGTTCTGTAAACTCTTCCAGTTTAAGGGGCGGTAAAATATTTACCCATACCCCCGACTCCGGCTTTTCAACCTCTACCGTTTGAAAATTAACATTTTTGAAGTATTGAATCATGCGGCAGGCAAGTTATGCAGAAATCATTGGTGTCCGGGTAATAATTTCTCATTCACCCGAAACCTTTATCATAGTGAATTAGGAGCAGTCATTGTAAATGACCCCTTCCACTTTTTTTTAGAAAAAAAGTGGAGCAAAAAAATCGGGCTCCGGAATAAATCCTAAAAATTGAAACTCCCGGCTAAATAAAAACAAGT
>JAEZAY010000090.1 GCA_023427575.1 Bacteroidota bacterium
GATATGGACGGATCGATTCCCGACAGCTTACTAAAAAAGCTGATCCGCGATTCGTATGAGCTGGTATTTTCGAAATTAAGTAAAAAAGAAAAGACGGAGATCGAAAGTCTGTGAAAAGCAGCGAAGCGGTGTTAGCCTGTTTATATTAAAAAGTAGCGCCTTATGGTATGAAGTACTTTTTCAATTGAGACCCGTAGAATACCAATGCATCAGGCCCGCAATAAAGATTTAGCCACCCGAAAAAAGATTTATATCAGGCAGTATTCACCTGCACCCGAATAATCGTCGTATATTATAATCGGCGAAACAAGTTCCAACGCTAAAAAATAAAATTATGAAACAATCATTTTTAAGGTTTGGCTTTGCCATGATGATGGTGGCAGCCGTTTTTTCTTCTTGTAAAAGCGACCGCTCGGATACCGAGATCCAGGCTGATGTCAGCAATAAACTGGCGGGCTCTGATGATGGCCGCGGCATCATTGCATCCGTTTCAAATGGAGTGGTTACATTAACGGGTGAATGCAAAGATGATGAATGCCGGAAAGACTGTGCCGAAGAGGTGCGGGAAGTAAAGGGCGTAAAAGAAGTGGTAAACAATATTCAAATTGCTTCGGTGGCCGCGCCGGCGGAACCGGTTCAGATTGATGCCGACAACACAATTACCAGTTCGGTGAATGATGTTGTCAAAAAATACAATAAAGTGCAGGCCGAGGTTAAAGATGGAGTCGTTACTCTTAGAGGCGAAATTACCCGCAGCCAGTTACCTGAACTGCTGCAGGAGATCAATGCATTAAAAGTGAAGAGGATCGACAATCAACTGGTTATTAAATAACTTAAAACATCTTAATTATGGCAGCTATTCAGCAAAAATATCAAACTCTTATTCAATATGCTCAAACCGCCGGGGTGCAAAATCTGCAGGTGCGTGAGCAGGATAATGTGTTGTATATAGACGGAACCGTACCATCCGAAACTATTAAGGATCAGATCTGGAATGTATACGGTCAAATTGATCCGGATTACCGAAGTGGCGATCTGGTTATGAACCTGCAGGTTGAAGGTGGGGGTACCCAGGAATACGAAGTACAGAAAGGAGATAGCCTTTCAAAGATTGGCGCTAAACTGGGCGTTGCCTGGAAAGACATTTATGAAGCAAACCGCGATCAGATTTCCAATCCCGACCTGATTCAGCCGGGATGGAAGCTAAAGATACCCGGTAAGTAGTTTTAATAACTGATTATTTGGCCACTTCGATCTTAACCTTCTTATTTTTGATCTTATGATCTGAAATAAGATGGAGGGTTTGAGTGGCCTTTAATTTTCTAACGGCTACAAAAGAGAAAAAGTCTTTCACCTCAATCAGCCCGATATCTTCTTTTTTTAACTGCCCCCGGTTTGATAAAAATCCGACAATATCAATTTTATTCACCTTGTCCTTTTTTCCGGCGCCAATAAAAAGGGTGATCCATTTGGGTTTTTCCGGGAGAACGGAATTTTCCGGAAGAATAATTTTTTCAGAATCCCCGCCTGCAAAGGGAGGTATCTCTTCATCGGGACCTTTAATCAATATGGCGGTTCCACTGGCATCCATCCTTGCCGTACGGCCATTGCGGTGCGTGAAGATATCTTCGGATAGCGGAAGATGAAAATGGATGATATACCGGATATTGGGAATATCCAGCCCCCGCGCGGCAAGATCGGTGGTGACCAGTAAATTCGAGCTGCCATTACGAAATTTGGAAAGCGCGGCATCTCTTTCCCGCTGGTCGAGCGCACCATGATAAAACACGTTTACAATTCCCATTTCGCTGAAATACCGGCTGGTTCTTTCAACCGCCTCGCGATGGTTGCAAAAAACGATGCTGGGACGATTGCCTAAAAAACAGATCAGACGAAATGCCGTGTCCAGCTTATCTTTTTGTTCCGATTCCACCCATTTAATGGCCAGTGCCGGATCGCTGGCACCGGTAAGAAAGTTCAGTCGATGCGGTTCGGTCATGTTAACAAAATCCGGAATCTCAACCGCCTCCGAGGCGGAAGTCAGAATCCGGCGGGAAAGGTTTTCAAGCCTGGATATGATAAAAGCCATTTCATCGGTAAAACCCGCTTCCAGCGATTTATCAAATTCATCCAGCACCAGGGTTGAAATGCCATCGGTGATTATATTATTGCGGCGCAGGTGATCGGCCAGACGGCCCGGCGTACCAATGATAATAGCCGGGGCCTCCAGCAGGTTATTCTCTTCGGTTTCACGTAAATGCCCTCCATAGCAGGTGGTGACCTTGAAACCTGTTTGCATCGATTTAAAAACGGTTTCAATCTGTTGAGCTAGTTCCCTGGAAGGCACGATGATCAGTACCTGCGTTCGTTTATCCGTTGGGTTTATATGCTGAAGGGCGGGAAGCAGAAAAGCAATGGTTTTTCCCGAACCTGTCGGAGAAAGTAAAATGGTATTCTTTGTGTTGGCAATTGTTTCCGCTGCAGCCTGCTGCATATCATTCAATGATGAAATTTTCAGGTTGGCGAGAATGGTATCCGTGTTTTGTAACATTCCGGCAAAAGTACTTCGTTTACCGGGAAGAATGAGCTCCCCGGATTCAGGCCTCTATTTTGATCTTGCGATACGATTGAGAATAAAAAGTCCAGCAGCCAGGCCGGTAACCAGCAATGAGTTTTTAATTATTTTATCCTGCCCGGTTTTTCGGGCCCATCCTCCATGTATACTGGTTCCAAATTCCACCGGTTCAAACAGATTTCCTTTTGTATTTGGAATGGGATTGGCATTTGCGAAATACGTTCTGATTACATGATTGGTGAT
>JAEZAY010000102.1 GCA_023427575.1 Bacteroidota bacterium
CCCTGGCTCTTGCCCGCACCTGTTCAAGCAGTGCTGCCGCTTCATCGCCCATATCCAGTTCATTGGCGGATTCCGCCGCCATTAGCAAAACTTCCGCGTAGCGATAAAGTCTTTGATTGATCCATCCGGCCTGGTCGCGGCGGTTTAAGGCTGCCCGCTTTGCCGGATCGGCATATACTTTTTATTATAGTATTTTGTGAAAAGAATGCCGGGAGGATTGTCGAATACAGAAGCAGGGAGCACTCTGCCATATCCACCCGATGCAGGATCGTCGGACTGGCCGGCTACAAGAATGGTGGCATCGCGCCTGGGATCTCCCGCTTCATACGAATTGTATAAAGACTGGGTTGGAGTATTCCAGCCCCAACCGAGATTCCAGCCGCTGGCTTCCGACTGACGGATATTTTGCGCGGTGGCATGAATGGAACCATAATCATCCACTACGGTTACTTCATTTTGAACTTCAAATATAGATTCACTGCTATTTTCCCCCACATCTTTGAAAACCTGCCAGTAGGGGCTGTATAAGGCATAAACGCCGGAATTGATCACTTCAGATGCCAGGGCATAAGTTTGAGCCCAGTTTTTCCGGAACATGTGCGCATCGGCATGAAGAGTTTTGGCGGCACCGCTGGTGAGGCGGCCGGCAAACTGGTTTCCCCAGGTTACAGGCAGGGTGGCAGCCGCAAACTGTAAATCTGAATCGATCAGCGCGTAAATTTCCTCTACCGGACTTTTTTCGATATTGGCCTGAGCTACCTCATATACCCGGAAGTCGATTTTAGGAACTTCTCCGAAAGTGCGTACCAGGTCGAAATAGGCATAGGCTCTGAAGAAACGGGCTTCGGCCAGATTGATGGTGGAAGCCGGATCATTCAGGCCCAGTGAGTCGGCCGTTTGAAGCGCTGTGTTGGCGAAGTTAATAAGAGAATAGTGGTCATTCCAGTATTGCAATGCGCCATCAAAGCTAACATCATACTGAAAATTATCCATGGGCGCGCTCCATTCCGCACCATCGGTCTGATCGGAACCCTTCTCCGAATCATCCGATCTGAACCCGTGTAAACCGAGGAAAGGAAGACTGGAAACCACTCCGTAACTGGTGCGGTGATAGCTGTACAAACCAAAGATCTGGCCTTCCAGGCCGCCCTGGTTCAAATCGTCCAGGGTGGATGTAAGAGGCTTGCGATCGAGAAACTTTTTACATCCGCTGATCGTAAGCAGCAGACCGCAGGCTATTATGAGAAGAAAAATATTTTTTACTGTTTTCATACCTTGAAATTTATAATCTAAAAGTTCGCGTTAATACCAAAAGTTACCACTACCGGTATGGCTCCACCGGCATAATCGATCCCGAATGAAGTGGCGCCACCGCCATATTCCGGTGTATAGCCGGAATTATTTTTCCATGTTTTCAGGTTCTGTGCGTTTGCAAATACCCGCAAGCTTTTGATATTAACCCTCGAAAGCAGAGACTGACTTAAATTATACCCTATCTGTAGATTCCGGATCCGGAAATAACTACCGTCTTCAATCGCATAATTTGAAACCTCATAATTGATCCGGTGGTCCATACCCAAAATCGGATCCCAGTTGGAAGTTCCTTCACCATTCCAGCGATTCAGTTTGAAAGCAGGATAGTTAACCCGTTGAAATGGCGATTCTGTGCTTCCCCAGGCGCGATAGATTTCGTTTCCATAAACACCGCCCACATCGATCCCGATATCCAGTCCTTTGTATGCAAAATTGATCGAGCCGCCATAAGCGAAATCCGGGGTGGGATTTCCGATCATGGTACGGTCGTCCTGGGTGATGACGCCATCACCATTTATATCGCGGTATTTGAAATCTCCGGGGCCATATGCAAACATGGTGTTCACCGGAGATTTTAATTTATCGGCATACGACTGATACAATCCTTCTACCACATAACCGTAAAAATATCCGATCGGCAAGCCAACGGTGGTACGGCTCGCGCCGCTTTGAATTGAAAATTCCTCACTGGCCAGTTCCAACACCTTGTTACTGTATGTGGTCAGGTTACCGCTGAAGCTAATGCTTGCCTCTTTACCCAATTGCTGGGTCCAGCCGGCAGTAAATTCCAGGCCGTTGTTCCGGATGCTCCCAATATTATCAAGTCCATTGTTCGCGCCCTGAACACCGGGAATGTAGGTGAGCAGGTCGTTGGTTACCTTATGAAAATAAGCGGCTTCAAAGCGGAGGCGGTTATCAAAGGCAATTCCTTCCACACCCACTTCTTTCGCTGTTACGGTTTCCCATTTCAGATTGGGATTGGGAAGATATGCCTGCGAGTTGGCCAGATACACATTTGTTCCGAATACGGCGGCATTTCCACCTACCAGACCGGGATAGAAAGGATAATCATATCCATAGGTATTCTGATTTCCCAACACGCCATACGAAGCTTTCAGTTTCAGGAAATTGATTTTATCCTGATCCTGCATAAAGTCTTCCTGGCTAATTTCCCAGGCAGCGCCAACAGCCCAGAATTCCTGCCAGCGGTTTGCCGGTGAAATCTGGGAAGATCCATCACGGCGGAAAGATCCGTTCAGGAAATATTTATTCTGGTAATTATATAGAACCCGGAATAAACCGGAAACCGTTGTTTTTTCCGATTGGGAAGAAGTGGATCTTCTGGTCAATGCATCGCCAAATCCATTGTCGATAAACCAGAACCGGTCATTGTCCGGAATGGGCGCTCCGGTCTGACTTTGCTGGACAGAAGCCCCACGATTAAAGTTTCCGAAATAGTAGGTTGTCCATCCCGCCAGAGCAGTAAGGCTGTGATCGCCAAAATCTTTTTTATAGTTCAGAATATAGTCCTGCTGCCATTTTTTCCAGGAGTTATCGTTTTCCCGCACCGAGGTTAAACGGGTAACCTGGTAAACGGAGTCGGTAACAGCATCGTATGCATTATATAAAGGAGTGTAGCTCCGAGTATTTACATTGCTGATATCCCCGTAAAAGGTAGTTCGGAAATTGAAATTCCGCAGGAAAGAAATTTCGGCAAACACGCTACCCACTGTTCTGTACTCAATAGCGCGGGTTTTATCCCATTCGTTTTCGAGCTGGATCAGAGGGTTCACAACACCAGAAGCCTGGATATCGGGCAAGCCGTAATAAAGGTTGTAGTTGGTGCTGTCGAGACCATACGGGTTTTTCGTGTATACATCAATGGTTCCATCGGGAACGATCGGAATCACTTTTCTGGCCGCATCGAGCACCCAGGTGGCTCCGTATGGAAGTCGCTGGCGGGTGCCATTAAAATTGAATCCAACCTTAATATTTTTGGAAAGCTTCAGTTCATCACTGAAAGAGAGGGTGATTTTATGCAATTTTTCGTTGCGGATAATCCCTTCGTCCATAATATAACCAACTCCCAGCGTGAAACGGTTTTTTTCGGTGCTTCCCGAAACAGTTAAACTGTTCGAGCTGAACTGCCCCGTGCGGGTAACAGCATCGATCCAGTCGGTATTTCCAGTCCATGGCGTGTAATTAAAAGGCTCTGTTACGCCAAGATTGGCTCTTTCTTCTTCATACAATTCCCGAAAACCCGCGGCATCCACGAGCTTAATTTTATCGGTCAGCTTTTTAAATCCGTAAGAAGAAGTAAGATTGACCAGTACCTGGCCGGCCTTCGCACGTTTTGTGGTGATGGCGATCACCCCGGCCGCGCCGCGCACCCCAAAGATGGCAAGTGAAGAGGGGTCCTTCAGAATCTCGATGGATTCAATATCGTTGGGATTCAGGTAGTCGATATTATCATTAAAAATTCCGTCAACCACATACAGGGGGTTAACTGAACCAATACTGATCGTACCCCGGATCCGGATATCGGGGGCAGCCCCCGGAGTACCGTTATTGACGATAGAGAGGCCGGCTACCTTTGATTGCAGGGAAGCAACCGGGTTCGCATTCGGCTTATCGGCAATATCTTTACCGGCCACTTTTACAATTGAACCGGTCAGATCGCGCTTATTGGCCGTTCCATAACCGATCACCACCACTTCATCCAAAGCAGGACCAACGGATTCCACCAGGGTAACATTGATGGTAGTTTGGTTATTAACAGGAATTTCCTGCGAAGCAAATCCCACCGAGGAGAAGATCAGAGTTGCATTTCCCGGAACCTCGATGGAAAAATCGCCGTTTTCATCGGTTGAAGTTCCGGCAACTCCGTCTTTAACGGATACAGTAACGCCGATCACCGGTTCGCCGGTGGCGGAACTCACTTTACCCGTTACCTGGACATTCTGAGCCCTGACAGCAAATCCGGTAATCAATAAAAAGAATAGGAAAAAGGAAAAAATCCGGAGCCTGAACAGCACCGCTCGCACAGATGATTGTACTTCGTTATTCATATAGCCAGTGTTAGTGAATCTTCGGGAGAAGATTTAAAATCGCAAATTATAGTAAACTTTATCAACTACTAAGATTGTTTTTAGCTGGGATATGCTGCTTTTAGAACTTATCAACTAAAAAAGAAATTAGTTTACGGGGGTACGTCAGAAAATTATATTTTTGCCATCCTGTATGATTCTGGCCGGGACTTTTGCTTCAATAGCAATCGAATAAAAATCAGGCCAGGGCGCGGGAATACCGGACCCTTAGCTCAGTTGGTTAGAGCTTCTGACTCATAATCAGGAGGTCGCTGGTTCGAGCCCAGCAGGGTCCACCAGGATTAAAGGGGGTTCAGCAATGAAGCCCCTTTTTTAAACCCAATTTCCTTCCCGCCTTTTTTTTCAAACCTGCAAAATCGAAAGGTAATAAGTTCATGAACCCGGCGGGTTCCGAGATCTTCTTTAAATTAACAGGTTATTAGCCGTTTAGGAAATACATTTGCCGAATTAAATTTTCGTATGAAAAAAATTGCAGTACTGTTTTTAGCTTCGATATGTACGATGACCGGATTTGCACAGGATACGACCAGAACCGGTTTACCGGCGGTTGACAGCTTGCCAACCGTTTCCCGGCCAACGCCACAAAGATGGAACAGCGCCAATATAAATAACCGATCAAAAGATCACCTGCTGATCCAGGTGGGCTATGCGGGTTGGGCTCAAAAGCCCGATACGGTAATGACCAAGGGGCTTTCACGGGCATTTAATGTTTATTTCATGTTCGACTTCCCTTTTAAAACCAATCCCTCGCTAAGTGTGGGAATAGGCGCCGGGCTTTCATCCAGCAATATTTACTTCGACAAACAAACCATTGATATCGCCGGCAAATCGAATAACGTGCTGCATTTTAATGATGTGTCCGATACCAATCATTTTAAAAAATACAAGCTTACCAATACCTATCTGGAAGCGCCGGTGGAACTTCGTTATACGGCCGATCCATACCGTCCCGGCAAAAGCTTTAAAGCGGCATTGGGAGTAAAAGTAGGAACGCTGTTATCTGCAACTACCAAGGGAAAAAATCTCCAGAATAAAAATGGCCAGGCGATTCTGAACTACACCCAGAAGGAAAGATCAAAACGATTTTTCAATGGCACCCGGATCAGCGCGACTGCTAGGGTAGGTATGGGAAATTTCAGCCTTTTCGGCAGTTATCAGGTGAATGCCTATATTAAAGAAGGATTTGGTCCGGATATCAGGCCTTATCAGGTTGGACTAACCCTAAGCGGTTTATAAAAACAGCGATTGTAATCATTTGCCGGAACCCGGCCGGATTGATCCCGGTTATACATGCCGGTTAATTATTGGAAATCTTCCGGTGCTGGTTCGATTTTTTAGATCTGATCTGAAGGCAGCAGGGCCTGGGATTAAATGTAATTTTATGCTCGATCAGCAGCACGTCATTAAAAAAGAAGAGAAAGCGATTCTGGTTGGGTTGATCCATAAGGAGCAAACTGAACAGCAGCTTCGCGAATACCTGGAAGAACTGGCTTTTCTGGCCGAAACCGCCGGCGCCGTGAGCGTAAAACGGTTTATGCAAAAGCTTTCGCATCCTGATAGCCGCACCTTTGTTGGCAAGGGTAAGCT
>JAEZAY010000109.1 GCA_023427575.1 Bacteroidota bacterium
TCCTGTAATGAAAGGATGGAAAGCATCGATGTTTTAAGTTTTCGGTTTTCAACTGTTCATCTTTCCCAGTTCGTGAAACCGAATAGCCTTGATAATTCGCTTTCCAATTCTATCCTCGAGTTCACCCATCCTTCTTCCTTTACAAAAATTCTTTCGCTTTGTGGAAGAACCCGGATGGTATTGGAAGCATTGCTGAATCACAGCTATACCGATTCGCTGGAAAATATTTATGTGAATGCGCAGATTCAAATGCTGTTATTGTACAGTCTTGAATGCATGCTGGGCGATAAATCAGTGGAAACATTTCAGTGTAAGTTTCTTGCCAACGAAGCAGACCGGGAAAAGATCGCAAGGGCCAGGGATATCCTAATACAGCATATTGGCGAACCAATTACCATTAAAGAACTCAGCCGCAAGGTGGCCATTAACGAATGTTACCTGAAGAAAGGATTTAAAGAGTTGTTTGGAACCACCATATTTGATTTTTATCAGAGTCAGCGGATGGAACACGCACGTTATCTCCTCTATGAAAAAGGGCTGAGTGTTACAGAGGTTTCGCTGATGCTTGGTTATTCATCCATCTCTCATTTTTCCACGGCATTTAAAAAGCATACCGGCTTAAAGCCCTGTGAGCTTCTTCTTCATTCCTGATTGACAGCGGCTGATTAAATGGCGGCGGGATCAAAAAGCAGCGGAAAAAACTGACCTTCCATTTTACTTCCTTTGGGAACTACGGGCACACCCTGCAAGAGGGGTTCATTGCTGTTTGAAACCGTTCCATCCTTAAAAACATTCAGTACAAAAGCCCTTCGCTGGCGGTTCGATCTGTTTTCAAAAGAACCATGCACCATCAGGGGGTGATGGAAACTGGCATATCCCGCCTTCAACTCCACCGGAACCGGATGGAAATCTTTTTGCTGCGCTTCGGTAAGCATGGCTTTCAGGCCATCCATTTCACCAGCCAGCACGGGTTTGTCAAGCAGGCCCCAGTGATGGCTTTTGGGAATATAATAAAGACAACCATTTTCAGTGTTGGCATCGTCCAGGGCAATCCAGGAAGTAAGATGTTGAATGGGTCCGGTGCGGGTCCAATAGGAGTAATCCTGATGCCAGGCTACCACGCCGCCATGATGTGCCGGCTTGCAAAATATCTGATCGTGCCAGAACCGGACGGCTGCATTGCCAAAAAGCTGGCTGGCGGCCATCAGAAAGGCCGGATTCCACAAAACATCGTGAAAACCCGGACTGATTCGCCAATGCCCCAGTGCATGAAACAATATCGTATCGGGATTGACGGATTCATTGGAATGAAATTCATGAAACAGTTCATTCAAATGATGTTCCGGCTGAGAAATATCGTAAAGTTCATTATTTAGCACGGCGATCTGTTCTTCATTAAGGATCCGGATGCCGCTCAGATATCCAAATTCATGAAAAAAGGCGACCTGATCTTCATGCAGGCGGTACTGGTCCCATTCTTCAGCGGATTCGGGCCAGGGGAAAAGCGATGAAACCGGACGGTGTTCTAAGGAAAGATCATTCATGGCAGCAAGTTTAGCTGGATCTAATTTAATTAAAACCCCGTATAGTTATAATACCCCGGCTGCTGCTTCAATCGTTTTATCCAGATCTTCATTTGTTAATACATTCGACAAAAACCAGGTTTCGTAGGCAGAAGGGGGCAGGTAAATTCCCCGTTCCAGCATCGAATGGAAGAAGCGGTTAAATCTCTGGATATCTGCCGCAGAAGCATCTTCAAAATTCAGCACCGGCTTTTCGCTGAAGTGAAGTGAGATCATCGAGCCAAAGCGGTTGATGATATACGTTATCCCGGCCCTGTCGAGAACGGTTCTTAAACCTTTTTCGAGATAAGCGGATTTTTCTTCAAGTTCTTTATAAACGACCGGATTTTCTTTTAAAAACTTCAGTAATGTGTATCCCGCGGCCATTGCAATCGGATTGCCGCTTAAGGTGCCGGCCTGGTAAACTTTTCCAAGGGGAGCAATATGCTCCATTATATGTTTTCTTCCTCCAAATGCACCAACGGGCATTCCGGCCCCGATCACCTTGCCATAAGTAACCAGGTCGGCATTCACATTCAGCGCTTCCTGCGCACCGCCGGGAGCCAGTCGGAACCCGGTCATCACTTCATCAAAAATCAACACAATTTCATCGGAATCACAAATGGCCCGCAGTCCTTCCAGAAACCCCGGCACGGGTGGTATACAACCCATATTGCCCGCAACCGGTTCAATAATGATCGCGGCAATTTCGCCTTTATGAGCTGAAACCAGTTCCTGTACAAACTCAAGATTATTATAGGGAGCAGTGAGCGTATCGGCCGCCACACCGGCAGTTACGCCCGGAACTGTTTGAATATTAAGTGTTGCCAGTCCACTTCCTGCTTTTACCAGGAAGGCATCGGCATGACCGTGATAACAACCTTCAAATTTGATGATCTTATTCCGGCCGGTGAATCCTTTGGCCAATCGGATTGCGCTCATACAAGCCTCTGTTCCGCTGTTTACCATCCGGATAAGATCTACATTGGGGGCCATCGTTTTGATCAGTTCCGCAATATCTATTTCAAGTTCGGTAGGGGCGCCAAATGAAGTAGAATAGGGTACTTTATCTATGATGGCATTTGTAACGGGTTCAAAGGCATGACCCATGATCATCGGACCCCAGGAATTGATGTAATCGATGTAAGGCTTATCGTCTACATCATAGAGATAGGCCCCTTCTGCACGCCGGATAAATACCGGCGTTCCACCAACACTTTTAAAAGCGCGCACCGGCGAGTTTACACCTCCGGGTATTGAATTCTGCGCACGTAAAAACAATTCACTGGAGCGAGACATGTACAATTGGTTTTAAGTATGATCCCTGCATGGCAAGTTAATAAATAGAACGGTTTAATTGGTGATCAGAACGAACCGCGGTTTGCGCAGATCCTGATCAGCGGTTCAGGATTTCCGCCGCATCTTTTGCAAAATACGTTGCGATCAAATCGGCCCCGGCCCGCCTTATGGAGGTCAGTGATTCGATGACCGCTTTTTCCTCCTGCAGCCAGCCCATTTTAGCTGCAGCCTTTATCATGGCATATTCCCCGCTTACATGGTAGGCACTAACGGGCACGGTTACACTATCTTTTATTTCGCGGATGATATCCAGGTAGGCCATTGCCGGTTTAATCATTACAATGTCGGCTCCCTCTTCAACATCCATCAGGGTTTCCTTAACGGCTTCCAAACGATTGCAATAATCCATCTGGTAGGTTTTTTTATCGCCAAACCCGGGCGCACTGTCCAGAGCATCCCGGAATGGTCCGTAAAAACAGGATGCATACTTCGCGCTATAGCTCATGATGCCTGTTTTTGTAAAACCCGCAGCTTCCAGCCCTTCACGAATCGCATATATTCTTCCATCCATCATATCACTGGGGGCTACAAAATCAGCGCCGGCTTCGGCATGGCTCACACTCATTCGGGCAAGCACTTCCACGGTGGCATCATTCACGATTTCATTGCCTTCAACAATCCCATCGTGGCCAAAGGTTGAGTAGGGATCGAGCGCAACATCCGTCATCACAATCATATCGGGAACTGCATCTTTAATTGAGCGAATGCTTCGCTGCATCAGTCCTTCCGCATTAACGGCTTCCGTTCCCTTATTGTCTTTTAATTCATCTTTACATTTAATGAAAAGAAGCACACTTTTGATGCCGATGCTCCGGAGGTATTTAACTTCTTCGATTGTTTTGTCGATACTCATCCGGTAATAACCCGGCATTGAAAGTATTTCTTCGCGATAATCTTTTCCTTCATTAATAAATAAAGGAACGATAAAATCAGAGGGCTTCAGCGTTGTTTCTGCCACCATGGCCCGGATAGCTGCGTTATTTCTTAAAATCCTGTTCCTTCTGATCATATTCTTCTTTTTATTCTGTTATAAATCTGTTCTATCAGCAAAAAATTTACATGGATTACCAATCATACCCATTGCCGGGGTTTCAGGTATTCCAGCAGTTCGGCTTCCCTGGATCCCGGTTCAGGCTGATGGTTGTATTCCCATCTTGCTCTGGGAGGCAGGCTCATCAAAATTGATTCAATTCTTCCATTTGTTTTCAGCCCGAATAAAGTACCACGATCATGTACCAGATTAAATTCAACATATCTGCCGCGGCGGATCTCCTGCCATTTCACATGTTCAGCTTCATACGGAAGATCTTTTCTTTTGAGAACGATGGGCAGGTATGCATTTAAAAAAGAATTGCCGTTTGATTGCTGAAAAGAAAACAGCTTTTCTTCTTCTTCCCTGTTTCCGGGGCGCAGGTAGTCATAAAAAATTCCCCCAATCCCCCGGGCTTCATTTCCGCGGTGCCGGTTCACAAAATATTCATCACATTGCCTTTTGTATTTTTCATACAGATCTTCGCCAAAAGGGGTCACTGCATTTTTTAGCGTTTGATGAAAATGAATTCCGTCTTCTTCAAACAAATAATAAGGAGTCAGATCCGATCCGCCTCCAAACCACTTATCAATAGCAACACCTTCTTCATTATACAATTCAAAAAAACGCCAGTTAGCATGAACGGTTGGAACAAACGGATTTTTCGGATGGATCACAAGCGAAAGTCCGCAGGCGAAAAAATGGCTTGGTCCCACGTTAAAACTTTCCTGCATGGCAGGCGGTAATTCGCCGGAAACGGCCGAGATGTTAACGCCTCCTTTTTCAAATACATTGCCATCGGAAATAACCCGTGAAACGCCGCCACCACCTTCTTCTCTTGTCCATTTGTCTTCAATGAACCGCGACTTTCCATCCACGTTTTCCAGCTCGGAACAGATCCGGTCCTGAAGTTGGGTTAGGTATTTTAAAAATTCTTCTTTCACAATCATGCTACTTGTTTTCCGCGAAGGGTCTATTGAATCGATTTTTTATTCCTGAATGGAAGAACCGCTTCAGGCCTTGTATTCTTTAACCGCATTTACAAAAGCCCGCGCATGATCAACCGGAACATTTGGTAAAATGCCATGGCCCAGGTTGGCGATATAACGCGTGGTTCCAAACCCGTCGATCATCTGCTTCACTTCCTGAGTAATATTTTTTACCGGTCCCAGCAATTTCGCGGGATCAAAATTTCCCTGCAAGGTGATTTGGTCGCCGGCAAACTGCCTGGCCAGTTCAGGTTTTATACACCAGTCGATACCTAATCCATGCGCACCCGTTTTACTCATGCTTTCCAATGCAAACCAGGCGCCCTTCGCAAAAATTATGGTGAAGCATTCATCTTTTAAAGCTGCCGTAATCTGACGGATATACTGCAGGGAAAATACTTCAAAATCAGCAGGGCTCAACAATCCGCCCCATGAATCAAAGATTTGGACCAGATCGGCCCCGGCCTTTACCTGGCCTTTCAGATACTGAATGGTAGTATCAGTAATCATCTGCAGCAGCCGGTGTGCCGCTTCCGGTTGCGAATAACAAAATGCTTTTGCTTCATCAAAGGTTTTTGACCCTTTGCCCTGAACCATATAACAAAGCAGGGTCCATGGCGCGCCGGCAAAACCAATCAGCGGAACCCGTCCGTCCAACTCTTTTTTTGTTAGCGCCAGTGCATCGAATACATAAC
>JAEZAY010000234.1 GCA_023427575.1 Bacteroidota bacterium
CGCATTTAAATTTCTATTTAAAATGCCAGTTAAAATCAGACTGCAACGTCACGGGTCTAAGAAGAGACCATTCTACTTCATCGTTGTTGCCGACGCCCGTGCACCCAGAGATGGGAAATTTATTCAGAAGATCGGTACTTACAATCCGCTTACAGTTCCAGCTTCCATTCAGTTAGATCGCCAGCGCGCGCTCGACTGGTTGCACAAAGGTGCCCAGCCAACTGATACCGTTCGCCGGATCTTATCTTTCAAAGGAGTTTTATACCTGAAGCACCTGTTGCGCGGGGTTAAACTTGGTTTGTTTGATGAAGCAACTGCTATGGAGAAATTCCAGGTATGGCATTCAGAACATGAGGTTCAGATCAAAAAACGTCAGGACATTCATCTGAAGGATCGCCGTTCTAAAAGAGCCGGCGGAGCTCCTGTAGCAAAAGCAAACAGAGAAGAATCATAGTTTCTATAGATCAAATTTCTGGCAATCCCGATCGCGAACGCATCGGGATTTTGCTTTTTTAAGTGCTGAAGGGAAGGCCGATAGTGAAAGAGGAATGCCATTTTGTTTGAATTATCAATGAACAGAAACCGGTATTATTGCCGGAAATTTGATACGAACCGCATATGACCAATTACCTAAGTATCGGAAAACTGGTGGCCAGTTTTGGATTTAAAGGGGAGATCATCCTTAAACATGAGTTGGGAAAAAAAACCTCCTTAAAAGGATTGACCACCATTTTTGTTGAAGTGAAAAAAGATGAACTCCTGCCGTATTTTATTGAATCGGTAAAAATTAAATCGGAATCGGAATTATACCTGAAGCTCGAAACCATCGATTCAAAGGAAACCACGCAGAAAATTCTGCAGAAACAGGTATGGTTACCCGAAGCAGAGTTTCAGAAGTACGCGGGCAAATCGGCGCCCATATCTTTTCTGGGCTATCATATTGTTTCCGATGGTTCGGACCTGGGTGAAATTCTGGAAATCATCGAGCAGCCGCACCAGCTTTTATGCCGCATTGATCTGAATGGAAAAGAAGCGCTGATCCCGGTTCATGAAGACTCCCTGCTTAAAGTAGATAAAAAGAAAAAACAACTGATTGTCGATCTTCCCGACGGGCTTCTGGAAGTGTTTCAGTAACAGAACGGATTTTTTCCGAGGCCCGGGGAAGTGTGATTGAGTCTGGAGTCTAAATGCATTTTTTGCGTTTTCTCTTTTATCCCCCAAAATATAAGAATTAATTTACCCTTATTACTCCTGACTCCTGGCTCCTGATTCGACTCCAAACCTCGAACTCCGCACCCCCGAATTTTGTTACGACTCCTGAATCCCGACCAGACTCCGCACTCCGAAATTCTCCGGCCTTTCTTTCAGCATTCTCATTGTATTTTTTATCTGTATAAAATGCCGTTGCTCATGAGCAATATCAAATGCAAATGTATCGCCCAGTTTCAGCCGGATGAATTGGGCAATCGAAATCGGGATTTTTATTTTATCCAGATTCCTGGTGGCGGCCAGCTCCAGCAGTTGCAGCAGATGATGGTGCTGCGATTCAAACTCATCGATGGCCGCTTTGCTATCAGTAGAAGAATCCGGGATATGGCCTTTCATAGCCTTCATTTTATTTACAACCTTTCCCTCGCGGGGTTGCATCGATCTGGTGAAATAACTGCCCAGCAATCCGGGTGAAAACACCATTGAAGGCGAGGCTTTTGAAGCCTGCATTTTTGATTCGATCAGGGGAAGGTAATAGCGGCCGTACGAATTGAGATGTTCCAGCACCTGGGCAACCGACCATTTTCCGGGTTCGGGCTGAGACGTCAGTATTTCAGGATCTTCCTGTTTAAGATAGTTCAGGTCCAGGATGATCTGCCGGAGATCAGACTTCAGTTGCATTAAGAGTTCGGCGGAAGGAATTAATTTCATATTTAAGTTTTATAACCCAAAACTATAGTCGGGAATTTTGGAAAATCTTGGCGCCGGCCATGATTTTTCTGTCAAAAAAGGTTTTTAGATTCTGACCGTTCCCAGTAATTTACTGAATGTGCTGGCATCTATTCCCAGATAGGAGGCAAGGTATTTATGGGGGATAAGCTGAAGCACATGCGGACTTCTTTTTAAAAGCGTTCTGAATTTTTCCTCTGCACTATAACTCAACAGTTCGATCTGACGTTCAAGCACACCCATAAGGGTATAGGAAACCGCGAGCCGCACCCATCTTTCAAAAGAATGATGTTTATCCATCAGCGCTTTGATCTGGATATAAGAGGTTTTAAGCATGGTGCTGGAGCTAAGAGTTTCCAGGAAATAGCGGGATGGAAGCTGGGTAAGAAAAGAGTCGGCCACGCCCGAAAAAGATCCGCTATAGGTAAATACAATGGTCGACTCGGGATGATGGTCACTGAGATAAAAAGCCCTTTGCACTCCTTCCACAACGAAATAAAGATTCCGTTCAACTTCACCTGCCACTGTAAGTACCGTTTTTCGCTTATAGGTCACCGTTTGCCAGAGGGAAGCAAACTCTTCCCAGATCAATTCTTCCAGCGGATGCACTTTAAACACCGCCTCATGCAGTAGTTGCAGGTCTTTCGTCATCCTTTATCTCGTTGATTATTTTGGTTGGTAATTGTTCGGAAGAACGGATAAAATCGGCCAGCAGGCGCATTCGGAAATACAGATTTCCAACCATGGCTGGAAGATTATTTTTTGCACCGGCTACCGACCCATTGTTCATTTTTTTAATATTTTTCAGCTCCACTATTTTCTCATCTATTTTATCAACCAGCTTCTCGGTATCCCAGCCTTCATATTTTTTGTTTCGATCGTCCACAATATGTTTTGCTTCTATTTTTCCCGACTTCAGCTTATTGAACGAAAAGTTTTCCCGGATAGCCTGTTGTATGGCGGTATTGGAAAGAAGGTCGATCAGCATATCGTGCGATACTTCGTTCAGAAAAGCGTTCCTGAAAACATTCAGATTATCGCGAAGCTCAATGAACAGCTGTTTTTTCAGAATATCATTGGTTTTCGATTTTTTATGCAAAAAATTGATCAGATCCTTCAGCGGCGACAGGCTCATTTTTATCCATTCCATTTCCATCCGTTAAATTTAATCGTTTCCGTTATAAAGAAAACAAATGGCGCAAAGGCTAAAAAGATCAGCAGGCCCCGGCCCCAACAAATCCATTACCGGACCTTATGAAGATTAAGATCGGCAGCCTATTGGGGTCTCC
>JAEZAY010000339.1 GCA_023427575.1 Bacteroidota bacterium
GTTCGGAGAGATCAAGACCAATACCCTGACCGGCCAGTGCTTCATAAAGAGACTGCAACTGGATCTCGAAAATCCGTACAATATTGCTCTCATCGATGGGATGGAAGGGAACGATTTCGGTTAATCGCGCCAGGAACTCCGGCCGGAAATATTTTGACATGATTTCCATCAGTTTGGCCGGACGCGGATATTCACCCCGGCCAACGGATTCGGCGATCCATTCACTTCCGATATTGGAAGTGAAGATGATGACGGCATTTGAAAAATCACCCTGCTTTCCGAGCCTGTCATGCATATGTCCTTCATCAAGGATCTGCAGAAAAGTATCAAAAACGGAAGGATGGGCTTTTTCAATCTCATCAAAAAGCAGCACCGAATAAGGCTGTTGGCGAATCTTGTTCACCAGCATTCCGCCTTCTTCATAACCTACATAACCCGGAGGCGCTCCATACAGTAAGGCGGCCGAATGCTCTTCTTTAAATTCCGACATATCAAACCGGATCATCGCCTTTTCATCATTAAATAAAAACTCAGCCAGCGCCTTTCCCAATTCCGTTTTACCGGTGCCGGTAGGACCAAGGAAAAAGAAGGACCCGATCGGCTGACCTTTTTTATTAAGCCCGCTTCGCGATTCGAGGATGGAGGCGCAAATAGAGCGAACCGCTTCATCCTGTCCTACTACTCTCTTCTTTAATGATGTTTCCATGTTTAACAGTTTCTCTTTTTCGGCGGTTTGAATTTTACCCAGTGGAATTCCGGTTTTATAAGAGATAACGGATGCGATGTCTTCGGGGCAAACATTTGTTTTATGGGTATCGGAAAGCAGGTCCAGTTTATCAAGCATATTACCGATCAGTGTTTCAAATTCCCGGGCGGTTTCAAGTGCTTTGGCATCTTCCCGGCTATCCAGCTTTCCAAGAAGCACCGGACTGATTTTATTATTTATAAGAACGTTCAGCCATTTATAGTCGTTAAACAATTGTGTTTCGGAAACAGCTTCCGCCGATTT
Organism: Bacteroidota bacterium; assembly: GCA_023427575.1. GTDB lineage: Bacteria > Bacteroidota > Bacteroidia > Chitinophagales > Chitinophagaceae > Flavitalea. The sequence continues at coordinate 1,010 of JAEZAY010000339.1, forward strand.
AATTTTTTCATACTCTGCACGCAGCATTATAAGATCGGATTTATGCGTATCAACCATCAGTTTAATAGCGGCCATGGTTCTGTCGAGAAGATCAATGGCTGAGTCGGGAAGTCTTCGGTCTTTCAGATATCTTTTTGCCAACCTTACGGAAGCGCGAATTGATTCCTTTTCGATTTCAAGCTGATGATGCCGGGAAAAAGCAGGGCTCAGCTTCCATACCATTTTTTCTGCCGTATCCAGATCAGGCTCGTAAATGGTTAACAATTCAAACCTTCTGGCGAAGGCCTGGTCCGGCTCAATCTGTTTTCTGTATTCATCGATGGTAGTGGCGCCAATTACGGTTATCTCACCCCTTGCCAGTTCCGGTTTCAGCAGGTTCGCGGCCCCGGAGCCAACAGCCCCGCCCTTATGATCCAGCAGAATATGTATTTCGTCGATAAAAAGTATGGCGCGGTTTAATCTTTTGATCTCCTTAAGAATGTTTTTCAGGCGATCTTCAATCTCGCCTTTATATGAAGCCCCGGCAATCAATGCGCCCAGATCCAGTTCATAAACGAGGGCTTCTTTAAGGTTTGCCGGTACATTCCCATTTACAATATCCAACGCGAGCCCATCAATCAGGGCGGTCTTACCAACGCCGGCATCGCCGGTTATAATGACGTTCGGCTTGGTACGGCGACAAAGAATTTCCATCATCATCCTGGTTTCTTTGTCTCTGCCAATAATCGGGTCGGTTTTTCCTTCCCTTGCCAATGCTGTTCTTTCAATGCAATATTTCAGGAGCGCTGAAGCGGAAGACAATGGCGATTCAGAAGAAACAGGGTTTATGGCCTGACGAAGATCGTCTTCGCGGATATACAGATCCAGGATCTCCTTCTCACGAATTGGAAAAGATTTCAGTTGTTCACTATTAAAAGCAACCCCTGGTTTAGAAATGGCGGCAAGTGTACAGATCGGCGTTATCTGATCCAGCCCCAGTTTAATCCGGATATTATCGGCCTCGCTCAATACATTTTTAGATCTCTCATCCCCTGTCACAAATCCATTGAGCTTACTTTGTTTTGGCAGTTCATCCATCATCACTTCAGCCCATTCCATCAGGTATAAATGATCTTTGCCAATTGAACGGATGAACTCAGACAAACCCACTTCCTGGTGCATCATGGCCCGCAGGAGGTGGGCAGGATAAAAATGTTCACTGAAATTTTCCTTTGCTATTGAACGGGAAATTTCTACCGCCAATTTCATCGATTCGCTGAGGGGAAGAGAGATCATCTGAGTTATCTGTTTAAATGAAACATTGTTGTTATGATAATGGTTGCTTTTCCGACTAAACCCTGATGCGGTCAAATAATCGCGTCATTCATTAGTCGAAATCCTAATAGAAAAGGAAATGCAGCAGCGATATTTAAAAATGCCGATCCGCTTTCAATCAGTTATGGAAGGAAATGAAATCCCTGCCTGTGATCTGCCGGAGTCCATATCTAAAAACCTGGAGCTGATCATTACTACCCGGTTTGGAGAACATAGAAGCGATCCCGAATTCGGGTGTGAAATCTGGGATCTGGATTTTGAACTGATCGTGAGCGCGAGGTCATGGGAAGAAAAGCTAAGGCAATCTCTGTTACAATCTATCACGAGACATGAACACCGGATCACCGCAGTAGAGCTTGATATAGGAATCAGCGACGCTGAAAAAAGAAATAAAATCCTGCATTTTACCGAAATAAAAAAAAGAGTTGACATAACGGAGACCGGAATCATTTCGAAAACCGGTGAACCCTATCATTATAAACTAAATATGTTTTTAAGTCCCTTATCACTGGATTAATTTATTCATATGGCCTTCTTAAATACATCGAAAGAAATTATTAAAAACCGGATGCTGAAACATGCCCTCCATTATTGGGGCATCAAACATGTGGAGGACCTTGATCCCGCGGTGAAACTGATAATGGAAGCCGTTTCGCTGGAACTAAACAACCTGGGTGATGAAATAAAGGATTCGCAAGTCAGAATGCTTGAAAAAGTATCGAATCTGCTCGCACCCGGAACATTAACGGCTCCTGATCCCGCCCATGCGGTTTTACACGCCGCCCCGGTTGAAGCCTCGGAATTGATTGATTCGAACACGGCCTTTAGCTGCCAGCAGATAATCTTTAATACTAAGAATGATGAACCCGGTTCGGCCGCAGAGATCCAATTCAGTCCGGTTTCCCGGTTCCGGCTGCTGAATGTTCAGGTCCGGTTCCTTTGCCTGGCTGGGGGGTTATACTCATGCCAAAATCTTTCCAAACAGTTCCTAACGAAAACCAATGAACGCATTTATGAAAACAACCAGGTTTGGATGGGCCTGAAACTGCATCCGGAAATCAGCGGGATAAAAAATCTTTTCTTTTATTTCGACTGGCCAAACCTGGAGCCTACCCTTTCAGCCGAAATGTATAAACTGCTGCCCCTTTCAAAATGGTACATACAGAACAATCCCATTGATGTTCGGACCGGGATGAATTTTCAACCGGAACAGGAAAAAAAAATCCATCCGGTATTTGCGGGTTATGATATTTTGGATCTGAAAGAAAAGGAAATCCTGAATTTTTATAGCAACCGGTTTGTGACAATCACCGGCGAGACAGCGTTGGGTGATAAGAATAGCTTTTGCAGATTTCCGGAAGAATTTAAAAGTATCTTTTCCGAAGCCACGCTTGCGAATATAACGGAAGATCTGCTTTGGATCCGAATTGAATTTCCGCCATCCATGCCGATCCAGGGTGTACAGGAACTGAATGTATATCCCAATTCTTTTCCCGTAATGAACCGCAAACGCATTTCTTTAAAGTACCGGCTGAAAGGGAATACCAATATTATCCCCTTACGAACCGAAACTCCCGATCAATTCCTGGCGGTAGACAAATTAAGTGATGACACATATACTTACCAATCGGTGCCCTTTCGCGAAAATGAGGAGGAGCAGAAAGGTTCATTCAGCGTTCGTACCGGCGGGCTTGAGCGTTTCGACAAGCGTAATGCGAGGGAACAGATAAGTTATTTGCTGGAGCTGTTAAGAAGCGAATCGGCGGCTTTCGCTGCCTATGGTTATGATTTCATGGCATCCACCCTGAAAGAAATGAATCAGAAAATTTCGCTGATGGAGCAAAAAACAAAGGGGCAGATGGCAGAAAACGCGGAAATCCCGAATTACATTATTGTGAAACCTCATGAAGGAAGAGATATGATGTATATTGATTACTGGACAACCATTGCGGAGCATGCCAATAATCTGCGGGCCGGAACCCGCCTGCAGCAGGTAAAAGGCGTTAAGACAAATCCGGCCTCGCTGGTGTTGTTGTCTACTACAACCGGGGGCAGAAATAAGTTAAAAGCCGAAGAGCGGATCAACGCGATCCGATATGGGATCATGTCGGGAAACCGGATCATCAGCAAAGAAGATATCCGGAACTTTTGTTTTCATGAGCTGGGGGAAAAGATAAAAGAAGTGGAGATAAGAAGATCCTATGAAATGAATCCTGATCTGAATAAAAGCTTTCAGCGAACTATTGAGATTATACTTACAAAAAACAATGCGGTTTCAGATTCCGGAATCCAGTGGGACCTGATCGCCGAACTGCTTCAATCCCGGATCAGCGAAAGGTCCACATTCA
>JAEZAY010000347.1 GCA_023427575.1 Bacteroidota bacterium
TGAGAAATGATGGCGAATGTGCGGCGTTTATTGATTTCGTTTACGTACTTCATAAAATGGGCGCAAAGGTAAGAAATTCTGGAGGCTGACAGGCTGGAATTTCCCCCGGGAATTCGCTCTTTGCAAAACCTGAGGCAGGCCTCCCCAGATTAAAAGCATCTTACCCACCACTCGGCATCAAAGCGCTCGCCTTCCTCCAGGCGCCGGATTCCTTCTTTTTCTGAAATTTTCTGGTTGCTCTTTTCGCTATCGGCAATGCCCTGCCAGGGCTCAATACATACAAAATCGGCATTCGGCGCGGCCCAAATTCCGAGAAAGGGAAATTCACCGAAATGAAATTCAAGTCCATGATCTGATTGGTCTGAGCGAAGACTCACCCGGTCTGAATTTAAGTGTTTCAACACAATGGCGTCTTTGGCAAACAATTCTTTACTCAACCCGATTCGATTCTGATTCACCAGAAAAGATTCGGCGTTCGTCTTTAACAAACCCCCCTCAGCAATCGGCCACCGCGCTGCATTCTCGGCCTGACTGAATTCCAGATAATAATCTTCATACCCGAGCCCCTTCTCCAAAGGCACCTGAAATGCCGGGTGCCCCCCGACAGAAAACAACATTTCTCCCCGACCGGTATTCACAACCGAGTATTGCACAATAAGCCGGTCGCCGATCAAAGTATAGCTGATCGAAAAATCAAAATCAAAGGGGTATGAAACCCGGGTTTCCTCGTCTGATTTTAACAAAAAGCGGACACTATTTTCTTTCAGATCTTCGATAACAAAGGTTTTTTCTCTGGCACACCCATGCCGGGGAAGGGTATAAAAATGATCTTTGTACAGGAACCTGTTTTCCTTTAAGGCGCCAACAATCGGAAACAACACCGGTGAATATTTTGGCCAAAAGGCCGGATCCCCGCTCCACATATATTCCAGCCCGGTATTTTTTGAAACCAGGCTTTGCAACTCGGCGCCAATATGGGCAATCTTTATTATAATATGATTGTTTTCAATTTGCTGCATGCTTTTTTGTTATTGAAATTAAGGCATTGTTGGATTTTATCGATCCCAGCCCGTTTTTGAGACCAAAATCCCCTTAATCGTAAAATTCATACCAGAAATAAACCATTTACCGCAGAATTTTACCCACTCTCTTTATTGCCATTCTAAACTTCGGCGTTATGTGCTACATTTGATCATGCGCCAATTTGTTGCAATTATCTGGAGCAGTCTTAAAATGGCATTGCAGGAGTTTAAGTCAAATAAACTCCGCACCTTCCTGTCTCTTTTTGGTGTTACCATCGGAATCTTCTGCATTATAAGTGTTTTATCCACCGTAGGAAGTCTGGAATATGCTATTCAGAAAGACATAAAATCGCTCGGTTCAAATTCTATTTATATCGACAAATGGGAATTTGGGGGCGATGGCGATTACCCCTGGTGGAAATATGTGAAAAGACCTGTTCCTACTTATAACGAAATGCAGGCTCTGAAACAAAAGGTAACGGCGGCTTCAAATATCGCCTATGTGATGCAAAATAACAGCAGTCTTGAATTTGGCGATAACATTGTCTCGGGTATCAACTACTATGGAGTAACGCCCGATTTTTTTAATATTCAAACCGTTGAAGTAAGCCTCGGGCGTGAGCTTTTGCAGGCTGATTATGATCAGCATTCAAACAGTATTCTGGTGGGTTATGAAGTGGCCACCCGCTTATTTGGAAGCCCGGAAAAATCAGTGGGTAAGATTGTCCGGATGAAAAACAATAAACCCGGCGTTATTACCGGCCTCATTAAAAAACAGGGGAAAAGCATGATCGGAGGGTTTGAATATGATAATTCCATTCTTATGGTTAATGGATTTATGAAACAATTGGTAACTGAAAAAAATGCCAACCCAATGATCATGGTGCAGGCAAAGCCCGGAATCTCAACAGAAATGCTAAAGGATGAGTTGGCAGGCGCCATGCGTTCACTGCGAAAATTAAGTCCGAGGGAAGAAAACAATTTCGCGCTGAATGATGTGGATATGTTTTCCAAATTCGCCAGCGATCTGTTTGGAGGCGTAAACAAGGGCGGATGGGCCATTGCCGCTTTGTCGCTGCTGGTGGGCATGTTCGGCGTTGCTAATATCATGTTTGTAACTGTAAAGGAAAGAACCAGTCAGATTGGATTGAAAAAAGCCATTGGCGCTAAAAAGTCCACCATCCTAACCGAGTTTCTGCTGGAAGCGGCATTCCTTTGTATCATGGGCGGATTGATCGGATTGTTCCTGGTATTTGTGCTCACGCAGATCTTTACGGCCATGCTGGGATTCACCATATTTATTTCGCTCGATATTATGTTCCTTGCGATTACCATTTGTATTGTAGTAGGCGTTGTGGCGGGGATTATTCCCGCTTCGGTGGCCGCCCGCATGGATCCGGTGGTAGCAATCCGGAGTAAATAATTCTACGGCAGCATCCAGCCCGATCCTCCATTGATGTTTTGGGTTTTGTTTTGAGATTTTAACCAACCAAATCTACCATCGCTGATTCGGTATCCGCCTATATGTGGCCGGGTTAACCAATTCAGCGGAGCTGCGAAATTCTTCTGATCTTTTACTATTGGGCTTTTTCAGGCCAGTTTCACAATTCTTACATTTGCAGCATGAGCATTACGCTGTTGGCAATCGAGTCTTCCTGTGATGAAACTTCTGCGGCTGTTTGCCGGGACGGAAATATTCTTTCGAATCTTATCGCCGCCCAATCGGTGCATGAAAAATATGGCGGAGTGGTTCCTGAACTGGCCTCCCGCGCACATTTACAGCATATCGTTCCCGTAGTGGATCAGGCTTTAAAGCAGGCTGGCATCGAAGCAACTGAACTGAATGCCGTGGCCTTTACACAGGCTCCCGGACTAATCGGATCATTGCTGGTGGGCGCCCAGTTTGCCAAATCAATGGCCCTGGCACTGGAGATTCCGCTGATTTCCGTTCATCATATGCAAGCTCATGTACTTGCCAATCTGATCGACGAACCGAAACCGGCCTTTCCCTTTTTATGTCTTACCGTAAGTGGTGGTCATACACAAATTGTTTTGTGCCGTTCACCGTATGATCTGAAAGTAGTGGGAGAATCCATTGATGATGCTGCCGGTGAAGCCTTTGACAAATCGGCCAAGATCCTTGGACTGCCTTATCCCGGCGGCCCCCTGGTTGATCGCTACGCGCAAAAAGGAAATGGAAACCGCTTTCAATTTCCGGAACCCAAAATTCCCGGACTTAACTTTAGCTTCAGCGGTCTTAAAACAGCCATTTTATATTTTATTCAGGAGAACCAGCGTTCAAATCCGGATTTTATTACCGAAAACCTGGAAGATATCTGCGCTTCAATCCAGGAACGGATCATCTCGATTCTTCTTAACAAATTGAAAAAAGCCGCCGTTCAGTACGATATCAGAAATATCTGCATTGCCGGTGGCGTTTCTGCGAATAGTGGTTTACGTTATAGATTAGCCGAAATGGGTAAAAAGGAGCAATGGAATACTTTTATTCCGGCTTTTCAATATTGCACCGACAATGCAGGCATGATTGCCATCGCGGCTTACTACAAAATGCTGAAGGGAGAGTTTGAAAGCCTTTCAGCCGACACCAGTGCAAGAGCCGAATGGTAATTCTGATCTGGCGGGTCTTTATAAATAAAGGTAGTAATCCTTCAATAGTTCGATAAAGAAAGGACTGTAAGATCCATCGGTTTCGCGAATGTTCAACTGATTTTCCTGTATTTGTTCCGGCTGATTTCTGTTCAATTCTACGATCATCCGGAACGGCTGGTGTTCTTTGCTATGCCGGATATGCAGTTTTTCATTTACGAATAAGCCTTCCGGCTTCGCCAGCGTCTCCAGTTCCGCAAAGCGGTGATGCGGGATCAGGATCCCAAAGCGCCCGTTTTCATTCAGATAAAGAACTACCACACGGATCAGCTCGCTCAGGTTTAACATGCTACTGTGCTTCGCCACCTGTTCCTTCTGTGTTTTAGATGGCAGGCTGTTCTCAAAAAAAGGTGGATTTGAAATGATCAGATCGTATTTGTTGTGAAGATCGAGGTTTCTGATGTCGCCTAAAAATACCTGCATTTGCTGATCCCATTTTTTTTGCCGAATGTTTTCCAGTGATTGTTGGTATGAGTTCAGATCGATCTCAACTCCATGTATAGTCGCTTTTGCCTTTTGCGCCAACATCATCATTAACAATCCAGTTCCGGAACCTATATCAAGAATGGTGTCGGCGGCCCTGATCCTCTGTGCATACCAGGCGCCCAGGATACATGAATCGGTACAGACCTTCAGCGCCGATTTATCCTGATGTATAATAAATTGTTTGAATTGAAACCATGAGTTCGACATGAGATCAGTAGCTTGATTTACCGTATTCCTCCATATACTTATAGGGCCCGGTTATCGTTCCCTTTTTTGTAATGGTAGCGCGGTCGATGATCCTGGAGCCTCCATTCACCAGATCATTCAGAATATGTTTGATCAATTGTTCACCAAAATACCTCGAGGCATCACGAGGTAACTCGTTGGGTAAATTACCCACGGCCATAATATCTATAGAGCCGGAAAGATAAGGATCGGTTTTTTCGCCGCTTTCTAAATCCACGCCATATACAGGATCATCAATGGTTGAATCACCCAGATTGCAGGGCACCGAACCGTTCTTGTCATCGGTGATATCGGCAATGGTTCGGATCTTGAACGCCGGATCACGCAGGTCTTCCATTTCAAACAGGCGGGGCATCTGCACATCCCAGTAAATGCCGTTCATTAAAATATCGGTTACGGCCGCATAAGGCAAAAACTTACAGCGGTATTCCGATGGCCTTGCATGGAAATCTTCGCGATTGTAATTGCCATTTCCCGTATGCTCGTACAGGTCGGCGCCTTTGAGCTGGGTGAATACGGGATAGGCAAAACTCTTTGCAAGGTAATCTTCAGGCTCCGTTTCCACCACCTCCAGCAAATTCATGATTTCAAGAACCCCATGGGCCACCAGGCCCGAGCCGGTTACCGCGATCTTCAAATTAGGAAGCTTCAACCCGAAATAGGTGTGAATTAATTCCTGGAAATTTTTTTGCCGGTAAACCCGCCCGAGTGAAAAAGCGCCGCTTCGGGTTCCATAGGCCATCATTCCGTTATGCGCCCCTACCACCCC
>JAEZAY010000362.1 GCA_023427575.1 Bacteroidota bacterium
ATTTCATAACCAGCCAGCAGGATGCGCGCAAAAAATTCGTGATCGCCCCCGCTTTCGGTGGGGGTTCCGGCATCAAGGGCCTCATCAAACAAACCCACATGTTGCAATACGGTTTTGCGCAAAGCCATATTGGCGCCGGCTCCCACCTGGCCGGCAGACAGGGGATTCCGGGTTTGCATGGAATGCACCAGACGATCGAACCCTTTCGAAAAAGGACTGTAATTTTCAAATGCCTCCTGCGCTTCGGTTTCCAGTTCCAGCGGCATGGTTAATCCGGTAACACATTGTACCAGCGGATTCTGAAAGTTGCGGACGATGCATCGAAGCCATTGCCTGTCGGGCACGGCATCATCATCGGTAAAGGCCACAATCTCATGAGCCGCTTCCCGCAGCGCGCGGTTCCGGGCGATGTTCAATCATTTCAAACTTTCGCGCACATAACGAACTTTCGGGTATTGCGCCACGATCATTCTGGTATCATCATTGGAAGGGCTATTGTCCACCACCAGAAACTCCTGGCCAACATCCGGCAACTGCATTAAAGCGTCGAGGCAGCGTTTAAGATCATCGGGGCGGTTGCGGGTGCAGATGGCCACCGTTGCCTTTGTTATAGCTGTTACCTTCTGCTCATTCAGCCCTGAATCCAGTTCATGGCGAATCCAGTTTTTTGCCATCCGGTGGCCAGTGGCGGCCACCAGCTCATCGCGATACCGGGATGGATCAAAACAATCGTTGGTGATGGGAAGGTAAATCTTTCCCATAGGCATAGTTCGGTATCGTACCAGGCATAATACTTTATCGTATTTACCGAGCTCTGTTACCGGAGGCGGAAGCTTATCCAGATCAATATCGAGCAGCTTTACAGGCAATGCGAATTTTTTTAAAATGTTGTTTACCGGCCGCGGGGCCGGAAGAAAGGGGCGGAAAAAACTTCTTCAGAACGATACAACAGACGGTTTTTCAAGTCTGGCGATCATTACAATTCTTCTTTCAGGTACAGGTAAGAGTTTAGTGTGGGCCGGATAATACCGGGCCAGGTTCCGAAATAGGAGATTCCTGAACGGTCATCTTCTACTTCAAAACTGGTAACACTATCGAATTCACAAATGGGTGCGGAATGGTTTTTCACAATTGTCAGCGAAACAGAATAGGTGGAATTATTAAGCAGGTTTCCAGGGATAAGGGTATATAGTGAAATAACCGATTGCTGTGCTTTCATCGGTGCCGTTCCCAGGTTGAATACACATTCACCATTGAGGGTTAGCAGCTTCACGTTCACATTGATCTCGCAGTTGTCCGTCAGACACCAGAATTCAAATTCCATTTCTATGGGTGTTTTGACGGTGATAAAGGCATCCTTCCTTTTCGACTTGGGCTTAACATGAACTTTTTTAAGCCGGATAAACTCATTGCCGGGTGCTTCGGAAACAACAGTCCACTCATGAAAACTAATTTCCGATTTGGAGGAGGCGATATAGCTGGCGACTACCTGTGCGGGTTTGTCGTATTTTTTTATTTGTCCATGATCAAGCCAGATCGCATTATTGCATAGATTCGAAATGGCCGGCAGGTTATGGCTTACAAATAAAATGGTTCTGCCTTTGGAGGCCGATACATCCTGCATCTTGCCCATGCATTTTTTCTGAAACTCAACATCGCCCACGGCAAGTACTTCATCCACAATTAAAATATCCGGTTCAAGATGCGCGGCTACGGAAAAGGCCAGGCGAACATACATGCCGGAGGAATATCTTTTTACGGGCGTATCCAAAAACCGTTCGATACCGGAGAACGCTACAATTTCGTCGAACTTATCGCGGATCTCCTGTTTTTTCATGCCCAGGGTATAGCCGCTTATAAATATATTTTCGCGTCCCGAAAGATCCTGGTGAAAACCGGTACCCACTTCCAGGATACTGCTCACCTTTCCCCTGCCCCGCACAGTTCCTTTCGTAGGTTTTGTTATTCGTGAAAGAATTTTCAACAGAGTTGATTTACCCGAACCATTGGGCCCGATAATACCGAGCACCTCACCTTCGCTTACATTAAAGCTGATATCTTTTAAAGCCCATAAAATCCGGTCTTCATGAGTGTTCAAACCTTCCGTCATCGGGTCGGGCACCGGGTTCTTATGGGTGTATTTGCGTAGGGCCATGGCCAGGTCGCGGCGCAACGAGCCGGTGCCGATTTCGCCCAGGCGATACATTTTGGAAATATTCTCCACCTCGATCATTCTTTCAGACATAATCTCCCGGTTTATAACACATCGATCAGTTTATCCCCCATTTTATTAAAGATCAGCATCCCGCCGATCAGGATCAGGGTAGTTACAACCCCGCTGTATAATAATGTAGCCTGCATAAAATGGCCAACATCGAAAAACGCATACCTGAACATTTCAAACTGTGATGTAAGCGGATTCAGGTTAACCAGCCCATGCAGGTGCGAAGGCACCAGGGCCAGCGAATAAAAAACCGGACATACAAACATCAGTAGCCGGACGATATGCGTTAGCAATCCATTCAGATCGCGGTATTTGGCGGTAATTACAGAGAAGATCAGGCCGGCTCCAAATGCCAGCGCGGCCACCATTGTTATAACCGGCAGCGCATATAAAAGCTGCGCCGGTTTAATCACCAGCTCGCCCAGGCTTACATAATAAAAACTGGCGATCAGCAGAAAAAGAAGCTGGAAACAAAAGCGGAATAAACTGGTAAGAACAATGGAAAGCGGCGCGATCAGACGCGGAAAATATACCTTATTAAAAACAGGCGCATTGGCAGTAAATGATAAGGAAGTATTGAGGAGAATTTCGGAAAAGAGATTATACAATGTAATCCCGCTCAGGTAAAACAGTACCGGCGGAATGCCTTCTGTTGGAATGCCCATCACGCGATGAAACACCAGCAGGTACACACATACGCTGAGTAAGGGATTGAGCAGGATCCAAAGGGGACCGAGCAGGGTTTGGTGATAGGAAACCAGCAGGTCTTTCCGTACCAGGCGAAGCAGCAGGTTCCGGTAGGTGATCATCTCCCGGAAGGTATCGCCTATCCAGGAAGTTTTGGCACTAATGGTCCAGTATCGCTGATTGGTTCCGGACATTGATCAGGGGTTGGGGAAAGAAAAAATGTGTAGTGTTAATATAGGTATTATTTTTTGAAGATGAAAGCGAATGGAGGAATAGTTGGGAGATGAAGCGGAGTCGGGAGTCTGGTGACAGATCGGAGTTCGGAGTTCGGAGTCGGGAGTCTGTGTTACGCCGTCCGTTTTGTATTTTCACATTCG
>JAEZAY010000383.1 GCA_023427575.1 Bacteroidota bacterium
TATCTTCCCTTTCCCCGAAACAATTACATCAAGTGCGGCCGGGGCTCCGCGATAGATAATTGTACCGTTGCCATCAATGCTGGCTTTCAATTGATCGGTAACCGAAAGATGGCAAAGCCCCCATCCGGTAATGGTTCCCTGCACCTCCCTGCTTGCTAAAGGAAAAGCCAGTAGCCGTGCTGAACCAGAAATGGTGTAGCTGGCCTGGCTGCAGGTTCCCGATAAATTAAGTTCCGCCGATCCCGCTACGATCGCACGTAAATTCAAGCTCCGGATATGTACAGAAAGCTTCGATTTTCCATTTACCTGAAAGAACAAATCCGGCGATTCCCAGGTGCTGTTGCTGATTGCCGACCCGCCCCTGCCGATCAGGATCTGATGGAAGGCGGGCATCGTGATTTTAATGCGGACCAAAAGATGTTCCGGAGCTTTGCCCGACTGGCGGTATCCGATTTTTAAAATCCCATTCACCACCCTTATTTCTATACGCGGAAGGATATTATCCTCACCTTCAAGAACAACCGAATAATTCGGTGATCTCTCTAATATAATTTCGAAAGGCGCATCCAGATCGATTCCTGAAAAGATCTGTACGGGACGTTCTTCTTTTACGATCTTTCCCGATCCGCTGATGATTTTGGTACATCCGGAAAACAGCAGGCCCAAAACAATTACCATAAGAATAGACAGCCTTTTCATTTTTCTGAAATTAAAAAAGCCGGTAGAAGAGCTGATCTGCAGAAGATCAGTCCGCTACCGGCTCCTGGATCCCCCACGATTAGTTATAAGTGTAGGTAATGTTTTTTACGCTTGCAGCGCCGCCAGCGGGAGTGGTGGTTTCTTTGCTGGTCAGCGGATAGCCTGCCGCATCGTAAGTAAACTCATTCTGAACGGTTTCATCAAGAGTACCGTCTTCATCAAAGGTTTTGATCAGCAATGCGTTTCTTTCACTGGCATCTGCGAAGAAGATCAATGCAACTTCACCCAGTTGCGAAAGCGGATTTATTTTGTTATCGTATTGCTCATACTTGATGGTTGACACCACTTCAAGTTCGCCGCTCATAACATTCAGGCTTGAAAGCTTAACTTCCTTTAAATCGCCGTTCGCATAATACTGGTATTCCATTTTCATGAAATCCATTTCAACGGGCTCCCCTTCTTCGTCTTCAAAGATATTTGTCATGGTAGTGGAAACAGCCTTTCCACCCTGGTGTGCAAATTTGAGGGTAGCCACTTTTTCATCTTCTGAAAAAACTTCAGCAACAGTAGGAAGATTGTTTGCGTAAGTGTACTTGATCTTGGTTCCGTCGGTGCTGTTCACTTCCGTCACTTTTTTGTTGGCATTATAAACAAAGGTTACCGTGCCCAGGTCCAGCACCTCCTCATCTTCAGATACGTTCACAATTTTTTTGAACGTTCCATCGGGGTTGTACTCAAAGCTCATGTAGTTGTTTGCATCTTCCTGGATCCGGGTGATTTTTTTGGATGTGCCGGGGCCGGGACCAGGATTGTCATTGTCCTTTTTACAGGCAACACTGAACATGATTGTTAAAGCGAACATTGAATAAAGCAGCTTTTTGCTTGCGGTTCTGAAATTCATGATAAGGTTTTTTTGTGTTTTGATGTTTGTAATTAGAAAGCACAAAACTATCTGAAGCGAGTACGCACCACAATAGCATGAAGATGTGAAAGCATCAACTCCGCCGATTCTTACTATCTCGATTATGCGATTTTAATGTGATGATGCAACGGAGCCTTAGATGATTCAAATAATTTTTCGCCGGATCATTTTTAACAGCTAATCAGGTGGGGAAAGTATCACAGGAGCAATAAAGTTATCGTGATTCTACGCGTTTGTTGATAACCGTTATAGGACATCTGGATAATAAAAAAAAGGTACAGAAGTACCTTTTATTAAAACTGGTTGCAGAACTGTTTTTAAACAATATTATTTTTAAACGCCTTGGCCACTGCCTCGCTCTTGGAGTTTACATGTAATTTTTCGTAGATCTTCTTAATATGTGAACGTACGGTATCGATGGAGATAAACATTTCCGATGCAATCATCTTATAGCTGTATCCGTTCACCAGATGTTGAAGTACTTCCTTTTCTCTTTCTGAAAGATGGTAGTCTTCGCTAACCGGGTTATGTACTTTTGTGAACATCTGAAGAACCTGGGTAGCGATGGAGGAAGTCATTGGTGCGCCGCCGGTATTCGCCTCCTGAATGTATTCAAGCAATTTGGCCGGTGGTGTTTTTTTCAGAATGTAACCATTTGCTCCGCTCTTGATGGCCTCAAAAACATATTTGTTGTCATCGAAAACCGTTAGCATCAGCACCTTTACGTCAGAATTTGTTTCGCGGATATTCTTCAGCCCTTCAATTCCATTGGTGCCGGGCATATCGATGTCCATCAAAACCACATCCGGATCCAGCGCCGCAATTTCATGCACGGCCTGATTGCAGTTTTTAAAGGCTCCCACCACTTCAAACCCATCCGATCCGTTCAACAGCATCGTTAGGCCCTCACGTAGTTGCGGATTGTCTTCGTATAATACTATTCTGATCATGGTTTTACCTTTGATGATAATACAAAGCTATACTAATAATGAGTGGCCGGCAATCACATAATCATGTTTATGAGTGCCATAACCCAGCCTGAATTGGCTTTTCCGCCCGATCAGCTAACGCCCACTTCCAGCTCCACTTTGGTTCCTTCCTGTTTTTTCGACTGGATATTCAGTTTTCCCCCCAACGTCTGAGCCCGTTTTCGCATATTCGTAAGCCCGTTTCCACTATCGGCGGTAGCCACGTCAAAGCCAACGCCATCGTCTTCTATCTTCATGATCAGCTTTGATTTTTGAACGGAAATATCAATACTTGCATGACGGCAGCCCGAATATTTTGCCAGGTTATTAACGGCTTCTTTAAACAAAAGGAAAAAATCCCGCCTGGCTTCCATATCCAGTTTTAATTCTTTTACCTCATCATCTACGCGGAAACTGAAATCAATATTTTTTGCTTCCAGAACTCCGGTAGCGAACTCCCGCATCCGCGCCGTAATCTTCATCATATTATCGTTCATAGGATTGATACTCCATACTATATCATCCATTGCTTCCATCATCCGGCTGCTGTTATCGCTGATCTTATTAAGGTATTCGCTGGTTTTTTCGGAGTCTTTATGCACCTTCATTTTCGCCATTTCACTTAATATATTAATGGTGCTGAGGGTAGATCCCATATCGTCGTGCAAATCCCGCGCGATCCTGGTTCGCACTTTTTCCATAGCCAGAAGTCGGTTTACCCGCATCCGGTGCGCCAGGTAAATGAGTCCCGCAATCAGCAGGGCAATCAGCATCATAAACCACCAGGTTCGGTAAAATGGAGGTTTGATGTAAATGGATAAGGTAGTTACTTTATCTGATGAGATCCCATCACCGTTTTCACAATACACTTTGAATGTGTAATCGCCGGGAGGCAACAGCGTGTAATTGGCAAAGAGCAGGGATTCGGTTCGGGTCCATTCATCATCGATTCCATCCAGCTTATAGTAATAAATGATCTTGTCTTTTTGTAAAAAACTCAGAGCGGCAAATTCCACCGTTATCGAATTCTGGGTATGATCCAGGCGTACTTTCTCCAGTTTCATAATGGAATCCGGGGGCAGATAGGAATTAAAGAGTTTGAAATCGGTGATGCTTACATTTGGCGGCTCGGATGATGGGGTGATTGTTTCAGGGCGGAAATAGGTAAAGTCGTGAGAAGTTCCAAATAGCATCATGCCGCTCCTGGTTTTCAGGGTAGATACACTTTCGAACTCACTGTTCAGCAATCCATCGCGGGGCGAAAAGCTGGTGAAAATGTTCTTTTTAAAATTGTATCGGCTGAGTCCACTCATCATTCCCAGCCAGATGGTACCCTGATTATCGATATTCAGACTTCGCACATTTTGTGAGGGCATTCCATCGAGGGTGCCAATATGCCGGAAACTTCCCTGTTTTGCATTCAGCACATTTACCGATCCGGTCGACACAATAAATGTGCTGTCATCATATTGAATAATATCAAAAACGACATTACTGATAATGGCATTTTTATCATTAGCATCGGCTTTATAGTGAGCCAGAATTTCACCGGTACCCGGATCAATCTTATACAGGCCTTTCTCATGAGTGCAGGCCCAGAGAAATCCTTTGCTGTCAATATAGAGTTTATAAATTATCGTCTGAAAATTCTGCTTCAGAGAAAACCGATCTTCCAGCTTTGTCTCCGGTAATGAGCCATCCCATTTTACCAAATGGCCATACTGGGTACCAAGCCAGATATTTCCTCTCTTGTCCTCCACCAGCTGGCGAATAGTACGGCGTTCAAACACCGGAAGGTTCAGGAAGCGGTTTGTTTTTGCCACCGGATCATGAACGATCAGTTTTCCCGACTGGCAACCAGCCCAGATCAGCCCGGTATTGTTTTGTTGGATGATAGACCATACCAGTTGAAAGTCGGTTTCATCTTTAGGTACGGAAATGGGTTTCGAAACGTTTACAAAATTACTATCGTACCGGATGATTCCCTTTCCCCAGGATGAAACCCAGATTTCTCCGGTATTCGTTTCCGCAAACCCGGTAACGCTGGTTTCACCGGTTGAAGGCGGAATTTGACCCAGGCTAATGCTGTTGAATGGTTGCGAAGCCGGATTGAACGCGTATACGCCCTGGTTGGTAGCCAGCCAGATATTTCCTTCTCGGTCTTCGAACATGTCAAGCATTATATCATAGCGGATCATGTACTCGTTATAGTTTTCGCTATAGATCTGATTAAAACGCCGGTTAAGGGAATCTTTTTCGAGCAAACATTTTCTTCCATAAGCCCAGAGCTGCCCGTTGCGCTGTTCAAAAAAACTGCGGACCTCATGATATCCGCCGCGGTCGCCTTTGATTTCTGTTACATTTGGTACCAGCTTATCCGTATTCAGGTCATAACAATGAAAGGCATCCCCTTCTTCGGGAACAAGCCAGTTTACAATCCATGCTTTATTATGCCGGTCAATATGAAAGGCGGTAATCCGGGTGGTTAGTGTGGGATTGGAAAGCAGTGCAATCTTTTCGGGGTTATAATGTTTATCGTATAACTTTTTCTGAACCGGATCAAATACCGATAATCCAGAATCTGAAATGATCCAGTATCGTTCCCGGTTTGGATCGCGGGTAATCTGAAATGTTTTCCAGTTCTTTCTGAGTTCAAAAAGATTTTTCTTTTTTGTAAACCGATGCGTGGCCGAATCGTAAGTGTAATGCCCCTGTTGCCGGGCAATCAGAACAACCGATCCATCATTGTCCTGCCAAAGCACAAATTCTGAACGCACCGGAATTTCCCCTTCAATTTCTATTTGCGCTTTCCGATAGCGGAAGGTGGCGGGATCAAAAATGCCTACTTCCCTTCCAAACCGCACCCAAAAATTAGCTTTATTATCCTCAAAAATCTGCGAGATGGCCTGCGAGGGAAGATAATCACCTTCGCCCTGAGGGTTGCGAAACATAATGATCTTTTTCCCATCGTAGCGCTGCAGCCCGTTTTCGGTTCCAAACCACATAAATCCTTTTTTATCCTGGATAACAGAATAAACATAGTTGGAAGCAAGTCCTTCCTTATTGGAAATGCGGGTGAAAACGTATTGTTTTTGCTGGCTGTAACAAATTGAAGAAAACAGCAGAATGAAAATGCTATACAGCAATTGTTTTGTCAAAGCAATAAGAGTCAAGGGTGTAATACAAACTTAAGAAATTAAGGTTCATCCGGAAATTTTAGAAAATGAATTCACATAGATATGTGGTACCGGAACCGGTTACTGCGGCAGCCAGAACGGATAAGCGGATGATAAACAGTATGAGCCGGAATTTAGAATCTGCGGGGAATCTTCGGGAAAACCGGTTTGGTATTATTCACATTATCATGCTATTGTAACCGGCAAAGGAATGTTGTTCTTTTGCTTTGATATCGATCAGGTACACATTATCATTAACCTTATTTCCTTGAAATTTTTTTATGCTCGCAGCTCTGAACAATCTAAGAAAAAAACCGGCCCGTTTGCTTAACCGCAAGGCCGCCCGCGAAGGAATAATAACTCTGCCGGATTTTCAAACACTGGTTGTACAGGATGATATCGATGTTGTGCTGGTGGAAGCAAAAGCGCATGCAATCCGGATCGGTGGAGATCAAACCTTGGCAGAACTGGTATCCGTCGATCTTTACAGCCGGCGACTGTCAATCCACGCCAATGGTATCAGCATGGCGGGGAAAGTGAAAATAACCGTTTACGTTTCAGGGCTGAAATACCTGATGGTAAAAGGAAACTCGGAACTGTATTCAGCTGGGGTATTGCGTACTCCCCTGCTGATTTTGGCAACGAAAGGGAATTGCCGGATCAGTGTGCGGACGAACGGGATAATCCGGGTCGACAAACATTTCAGCTATGAGCTGATGTATAGCCGGAATCAAGCAAACTGGCAACAACCCGATAGATATTTAAGCTGATGATGATCCGGGCCAACATAATAAAATGGCAAAGCGGCTGCAGGCTTTTTCTGATCCGATCCTGTTTAACGCTTTTCATCCTGGTAGCCGGATTTGCCGGATTTGGCAATACCGGTTCGGAGCGAATCCCGGATCTGCAAATTGCGGAAACGGAAGCCGAGCAGTTTGTATGGGTTAAGTTGAACAAAACATTTTCCGCGATGCAAAACGGCGAACCGGGAAATTACCGATACCAGGAGAAAAATCAGATTCCGGCCCTGTTTCGCTTTGCAATGGAGTATGTTAACAGTGCTGAATTTATAAGGGAATACTGGATTTTCCGTGAATCGAATAAACCTGATCCAAACAAGCCAGATCTGGTGAAGCAGGTAAAGCGGCAACATTTCGAACTTTCACTCCGAATCATCCAACGCAAGCTGGAAGCGGCTTCTGCGGGAGAGCAGGAAAAGATCAGAGATCAGATTCAACTGGTTGAAAATGAAATCCGCAAACTGGATGAAACCGGATCATCGGGAAAACAGTGGCTGAATGAATTTCCGGAATCGCCGATGATGCTGATTAAAAGAATAATGGCCAGATTCCTGGAGGAAAGTGCGGATGTAGACTTTCAGGCCAAAGTAAAATATTCAAAACACAATCAGATTCGGTTCGCTAATCAGGAATATGAATCAAGATCTCCCATCTGGAAACTTTGCTTCCGGGCAGGGATACATTCCACACAGGAATGGAGAACCGAATTGTTTCAAATGCTAAAATCAATGGAAGATCAGTCCCAACAAACCTTCATGTGAAAGAAAGGTTCACGAATACGATGAATGCCGGTTGCCGGCCGGCATTCAAAAAGAAATTAAACATCTTCATATAAGCAAGCAATCGTTTGGTACCGTCCTGCTGTTCTCAGCGGGACTTTTTTTTAAAATGAAAATCGTGTGGATAGACCGCAAATAAAAAAAGCGGCCGCAAAATAACAGCCGCCCGGAGCAAGGGATTAAAGAAAGGGTATGGATTAAAAAAAAATCAGGGTGCGGGACTATACATATCCCCAAACAGGTTACGATCTATCCGGTGATTATAAGCTTCCGGAGATGGTACCGGTCTTGAACCTGGTTCCGGCAATTTGTTCAAATTCCTGTTTACAAAAAGATTTGCTGATACACTGCAAAGAATCCGGTTTTTGAAAGCCTTTTTAGCGAGATTTTGTATGGTAGAGCTTAGGTTCATTTTCCGTTCATTTCAAGATTAGACGGAAAAATCACCGCAGGTTTAACAAACGCCTGTTAAAAACCCCTAACATTTTTTGTTTTGTATCACTATTGTCCAGGTACAAGTATCAGTGACTCCCAGACTATCAAAATTGAAAAAAGAATATAACCCAGCAGTGGTTGGACTTATGAGCTATAGATTATATCTTGGCTCCGGTAACAATTGTTTTTACTATCTCCACGCCGTCCGTTTTTAAATTTGCACATTTTCACATCATTGGTGTCCGGTTAATAATTTTCAATTTACCTGAAACCTGTATCAACAGTAAGT
>JAEZAY010000392.1 GCA_023427575.1 Bacteroidota bacterium
GTTGTTACCATTGGTCAGAAACGTACTTTACCCCGTAAGCACTCCTTTTGCTAAGTAATATTCTTTCGCTTGACTTGTTTTTATTTAGCCGGGAGTTTCAATTTTTAGGATTTATTCCGGAGCCCGATTTTTTTGCTCCTCTTTTTTTCTAAAAAAGTGGAAGGGGTCATTTACAACTGATCAGATTTCAGGCAAATAAAAATTATTACCCGACACCAATGAATTCGGATCCTATCGCTGAATGGCCTGTTTTACTTTTTCTTTCATCATATACCAGCCAATCCGGCAGTAATTTCTGGAGATGCCTTTTGATCCATGGCGCCGCAAGGTTTGAGAGATATCGCGAAGAAACTTGATGCCGCCGGTGGAAGTTTTCGAATCTTCCCAGATTCTGAATGCCGCCAGCGGGCTTTGATCATAATGATAAATTTTTCCTGTTCTCAGAAGCTTAAGCCATACGTCAAGGTCCATGCTATAATGAAGATGCGCATCCAGGAATCCCACTTCTTTTAATGCCAAACGGTTATAGAAAGATCCCTGCTGAATAATGTTATAGTTGTTGCTGAGCAGATCGTGGATCTGATTTATTTGAATTATTTTCTGTTTGATCTTTCGATTTTCAGCATCTATAAAATCGAGCCTCGAACCGTAATAAATGGCTCCGTCAGAATTTTGTCTGAATAATTCCGCTATGGTGCTGATGCAATTTGGATAGAGCAGATCATCGGAATTTATCCATCCCACCAGTTCTCCGCTGGCCAGTTCAAAGCCTTTATTAATTGCATCTGCCTGCCCATCGTCTTTTTCCTGGATAACAATATCTGTTCTGCTTCGGTATTTATCGAGAATGGAAACGGTTTCATCTGTTGAACCGCCATCCACGATAATGTATTCGATATTGTCGTAGTCCTGGTTTAATACCGACAATATAGTCTGCTCAATAAATTTACCCTGGTTAAAAGAGGGTGTAATAATAGAAATGAGGGGGCCCTTATTCATACGATAAACTCATGAGCTGATATTGCCCGCGGATTCATGCGGACGTTTCCATAGATTTAAACGAACGGTTGCATATAGGGCGAGCGTAGCAAAGGACCATACCGAACCAGTATGCAGTCCGCCACCCATAACCATCGAAGAAACGGCAGGCGTGATCATGCTTGCACAAAGGAAAGCAACTAGCCAGTCGTTCGTTCTTCGATAACAAACAATGCTGTCGAGTATAAAATAAACCAGGATCAGGTACAGGATTAAAATTCCTATCCATCCGGTATGATATAGTAAAAATGGAAGGGTTGAATCGGCCACCCATGCACCCACTTCATTCATTACCGCGTATTGACTTCGATTCATGCCTATACCCGTTAATTCGTTCGATTCATGGGTTATGTCTATCGCTTTTTCAAGGTATTGCCTTCGGATATCCACGTTCTCTTCTTCCGTTTTCTCTGCTACCATCGAACCCAGGCGGTCTGAAAAATATTCCACCGCCTCCGGAAAAACGGCTTTTGAGATCAGAAATGTTGGTATAAAAAGCAGCAGGCATACTATTGAAAAGGTAGAAGCGATCCGAAGTATTCGTCCCTGTTTTGACAGTGAAACAAGGAAGAGGGCAACAAGCGTTGTAAGTATGGTACTGATTAAAACAGAGCGTGTGAACGTAAACAGAACCGCTACCGGCAAAATAATAATATTGGTTATTAGCAGCCATTTTGGAATCCGCATGGTTGTGGTAACCAGCGACAAAACACTAAGCACCAGAACAGGGATCATCTGTGTAGGCATGGTGCTGAAATCGCGAAAGAATGTGGTTGACTCGCCTTCTACTTCCCGATATATCAGTTCGCGGTCGAAGATTTCTACCAGTCCACTGGAATTTAATATATAGAGCAGTGCCGAGATAGGAGTAACATAAAAGAAAAGCTTTAAAAACTCTTCATATTGTTCGCGGGTAACCACATGAAATACCGAAATCCAGAGAAAAAAACTAAGTGGAATATAAAAGAACTGCCTGGAGGTAAGGGCTACTTCCATTGTGTTGCTGTAGGTAACAAAAGATACCAGAGTGATAAGCGCCAGGTAAAAAAAGTATAGCAGAATAAGCTGGGTACCAAAATACCTTTTATTTGGAACCCTGGCGCCAATGAATATGATGGCGATAAACAGCGTAATAAAAAACAACATATCCACAAACACCTGCCCCGTTACAGCAAATATGGCTTTTCCGCCGATTGAAAACCCCTGGTCTATAAAAGCAGCCTGGCCCTGTTGCAAGGCATATGGAAGGATGAGATAAAAAAGCGGATTCTTCCTGCCAAAATAAAAGCTAAGAAAAATATAAATGGCTACTGGAATCATATCAGTTCCTGGTTGATTCGATTGTGGGATTTAAAATGGTCTTTCTGGTGGCCGCCTCTTGCTGGAATTGGTATTTATACTTTATCGCGTTGATGTTTTCGATCAGCTCACGAATTCCGTTTTTGTTTTTTAAAAGGGCCTGCAGCTTTTGGTTCTGATAGGTAGTTTCAATTTTCCGGTCGAGATTGTTGAACAGAAAATACCCTTTCACCACTTTGTAAAACGTGCGCAATACCTCCACTGTAAAAAAACTTTTAGGGATGGAATGTTTCCGTAGCCCATAATCATAAAACACATTGATGGAATGCGCTTCGCCGAAAGCCCGGCTGAGTTCTACCAGGTAATGGTCACTTAACCTGACGGAAGGAAGATAATGATAGAACTGAAGCGATGAATCGTAATAAAGATCGTAGCCGAGAAGTTTTAGCTGAACGCATAGTTCATAATCGCCACCCGAAGATAGTTTTGTACCCACCCGATCGGAAAGCTTCTGCTCAAATCCATAGTTCACAAGCTGATTATAAACGCTGCGTTTAAAGGCAAGTCCGGCTCCGAACAAAAAGTTCCCCTTTATAATCCCTTCTTTTTTAGAAGGCGCACCCACCGCAAAAGCCCGCTTATGCCTTTCCCAACGTTTCGGGATCTCGTCATTCTGGAAAACTGCGATCCCTTTTCCGCCACAGGCAGCCACATTTTCATTGTTTGACAAAATCTGGTAAGACCTTTCAATGTAACCGGGAAATAGCCAGTTGTCGTCATCGCAGAACAAAATATATTCGAAGGCAGCCGTTTGAATACCCTTGGAGCGCGCATTTGCCAGGCCTTTCAGGGGCTGATCAGTGATAGTTACCTGTACATTTAATCCATGCCGCTTTATTGCAGCTGCTGCCGCCTCCTTTGTATTGTCGCTTGAATTGTTATCTACAATAATAAGCTCCCATGGTATGGAAGAATGAGGCTGCTGCATCGACAGATACTGAATGGTTGTATCGAGCCTTGCTGCACTGTTATAGCAACAGATCACCACGGAAATTCCTTTGTTCATTAGCGGACTGTTATAATTACCGGTTTATAAAACTTCCTTATAGTTCAGTGATAATGTCTTGTTCACAACCTTTACCATCTTATTTAACGCGAAGATCATGTTCGGGGTCATGTACCGGTATTTGGCCTTGCGGAGATATTGGAAATACAAATCTTTGTAAGGGTGTTTATTTCTGTAATGCCAGGGTTTGGATGAACCGGCAAAATGAATAATGAAGGGCAGTTCCTTTCTTCGCTCTGTCAGGCAGAGCGCATTGTATTTTTCGTCCAGTTCGCCCCATCTCTTTATAAAACAGATATTCAAAACATCCTGGTCCCACCAGGACAGCGATTCCATGTATTTATCGGCAATTTCCAGCAAGCGGGCCGTGATCTCCTGTTTTCGCCAGGCTACCAGATTAATCATCATTACCCCCGCATTAAAATATCTTTCGGCATGAAGGCCCAGTTTCTGCAATCTTCCGATATTATCGTGGGCCGGATTATCATGGGCCGCATACAGCAGATAAGGCCTTTGCTGATCATCCGGATTGGTAAAGTCTAATTCTGTCAGATCTTTTAAAGAACCTGTTACTACAATATCAGAATCCAGAAAAAGGCCGGATTTGATCTGTTCCGGAACAATCCGCGCGAGCATTAGCCTGAAGTAGGTGGCTTTTGAAATATGATGCGTAATCCGATAATGATCAAAAAGTGAATTGTCGAGATGCAGAGGATGCACAGTTACCCTGTACTTCATGGCAACAAACCGGCACACCTTGTCAAAATCTTCCGTATCCTCCAGGTCGTGGATTACATAAACACCAAGTTCAAGATCCGCATTGTTTTCAAGCAGCGATATAAGGGTGACCGAAAAATGAGTAACAAAATATTTATCGATCGAAAAAAAAACATTCAACTTTCTCTTTACAAACATATTTCTGATCTTAAAAATCTACGGGTTGAATTGCCGGAATTTTGCAATGGCTTTAGCCGGCACATAAGCGGCAGATCCAAAATAGCGGATGAAGTTTTCCAGGAGAATATTGGTCGGCGAAGGAAATATCTTTTGGAAACTATTGATCAGATGCCGCGCATCTTTTTTCCTTCCTCTTCTGATGAGGGATGCCGCTATTGAATAAAGCAAGGGTAAAAATATTTTCTGGGTTTCACCGGGTTTGAAACGGGCCGGATCAAAATTCCAGATCAGCACCGACAGTTTCGCATACAACATTTGCTAAACGTTGTTAGACATATTTGAATCCTGCCGCTGGTAATAATAAAGCTTTTCATCGATTCCGTAAAAATTTCCTCCCGCCCTGGCTACCCGCAGCCAGTAATCCCAATCTTCGCAACACCTGACTATAACCTGCTGCAAACCGATCTTCCGCACCATTTTTCGACTAACCATCGCCGTTTGTACCGGAATGTAATTGGTTTCGTATTCCAGCCGGTACATTTCCTCTGCCGAAAAATACCCGCTAATGGTAGGATATGGCCGCGTTTCATTTAGATCATCATTATTAAAAATCCACCCATCCGTAAATATTACATCTACATCGGGGTATCTCTCTGAAACCGAAATCTGTTTTTCCAGGATCTTCGGATCCCAGAGATCATCGGCATCCAGAAAAACCAACCAGTCGCCTTTGGCCTGTCTTATTCCGGCATTACGCGCGGGTCCCAGGCCCTGGTTAGGCTGTGTAAGCACCATTATCCTGGAATCCGATTCTGAATATTCCTGCGCAATCGCTGGCGTACTGTCCGTAGAACCGTCATTCACGATAATCAGCTCCCAGTGCGGATAGGTTTGAGCAAGAACCGTATTAACAGATTCCGTAATATAGCGCTCTGCATTGTAAGCCGCCATTACAACAGAAACCAGGGGAGTTGGGATATTAATGGATGACATTGTCTGTTTAAATTCTTTTGCGAACAGCACGGGCCATCCGGAACGGCAATTCCGCATAAGGACCGAACAATAAGATCAGTATCATAACCAGCCTGTTTTTCAGGGCCGGAATTTTGCTGTTAAAAATGGCCAGAATATAAATGGCATCACGGCTTCTGTTTTTCTGAAGCAGACTTGTTACGGCCGGGTAAATATGTGGTTTAAAAATTCCAGCATTCTTCCAAAGATTTTCCTTTTTGAAATGGCAGTGGCGGACCAGAACAGTGGCATTGGCAAGTCTCATCTGGGTAAGATCGGAAGACATATTGCTTCGGTGCCGGCGGTAGTAAAAGAGTTTCTCCTCCAGCCCGTAAAAAACGGTACCCAACAATGCTATCCGAAACCAGTAATCGTAATCTTCACAACCCTGGATCAGTTTTTCTTCATTCTGCATTCCCGCTTTTTTGACGATGGCGCGGGAAATCATTCCCGACTGATTCGGAATGCAATTATTGGTGTATAATTTCCGGTACATTTCGTCTGAATGAATCAAACCGCTATGCGCCGGATAGGGTTCCAGGTCTGTTTTGTCGTCATTATACATGATCCATCCGCCCGTATATATCACGCCTGCTTCGGGATGAAATTTCGAAGCCGCGATCATTTTTTCCAGAATGGCAGGCTCGAGCAGATCATCGGCATCCAAAAAAAGAATCCAGGATCCGGAGGCATGCCATAATCCGGTATTCCGTGCGGCCGCCTGCATTTTATTTGCCTGGCTGATCAGCCTGATCCTGGGATCTTCCAGTACAAATTTTTCAACGATCTGGGGAGTTGAATCCGAAGAGCCATCGTTCACAATGATCAGTTCCCAATGCGGATAGGTTTGCCACAATACCGATTGGATGGTCTCCGCCAGGTATTTTTCCGCATTGTAAGCGGCCATGATTATTGAAACCAGTTGCATATTGTTACCTGATATGATTAATGGAACCCGTAATATTTTCCGTTCCGGAAATAGTCGGAATTAATATTTCCGGCGATGAATCAATTCTTTTAGGCTCCTGTTTTGCGGGAAGGAAATAGCCGTCCAAACGATTGATTAACCTGATTAGGATTACTGCCCCAGGACCGAGAGTCAATACAAGCAGCAATACCAGACTGGTAACTTTTCTTGCTGCTATCCGGTTCACTTTTGCCAACAGCGAAATCGCATCGTTGGTACGGCCAGCCCTTAACAACTTGACCACTCCGGGATAAACATGAGGCCGGAAAATCTGCCATAAATTCTGATCACCAAACCTCCGTGGATCCAGATTTTTTATAAGAACCATTGCGTAAGCAAACTGCATTTGTGCTTTATTGTTAGACATATTGGAGGAATGCTTCCGGTAATAAAAAAGCCTTTTATCCAGACCATAAAAG
>JAEZAY010000447.1 GCA_023427575.1 Bacteroidota bacterium
ATTTATTGCCGACCGCCAGATAATGAGCGTGCTAACAGACCGGCCCGTTCTTGGCCATATCACCACATTTGGCGGTCATCCGATAAGTTGTGCGGCTGGTTTTGCTGCAATGAAGCTGTTGATGAAAAAAAAGATAATCGGGAAGGTGAAAGAGAAAGAAGAGCTCTTTCAGCGCTTGCTGAAACATCCGACGATAAAAAATCTGCGCTCGGCCGGCCTGCTGATGGCTATCGAATTTGACTCCTTTGAAACCAATAAAAAACTGATTGATTATTGTATTGAAAAGGGCATCTTAACCGACTGGTTTTTATTTGCCCCGGAATGCATGCGGATCGCACCCCCGCTTACCATTAAACGAAAGGAAATTGTTCAGGCCTGCACATTAATTGTTGAAGGCCTGAACCGGATCTCCGACGAATCATGTTGATAAGTGCAAAGATCCTTTTCGCTTATTTTAAGATGCAAAGCCGGTTTCAATTGATCAGCAAAAATACCAATGCTGCGCTCACACCGCCTGCCAGGGGACCGAACACCGGAATCCATGCATAACTCCAGTCGCTGTCTCTTTTGTTTTTCATTGGGAGAAGCGCATGCATGATCCGCGGACCAAGGTCGCGTACGGGATTAATGGCATAACCCGTTGGGCCGCCCAGCGATAAACCAAGCCCCAGGACCAATAATCCAACAGGCAGCGCGTCTAAAGCGCCCAGAGAACTGGTGGGAGCAGCGAGGTAAAAAACGGCAAATACCAGGATAAAGGTTCCGATAAATTCGGTGGCAAAATTATTAAAGGGACTTCTGATAGCGGGGGAAGTGCAGAAAGCGGCCATTTTTGTATCGGTGTTTTCAGTGGCGCTGAAATGCTGGCGGTAGCTTATGTAAACCAGTAAGGTTCCTATAAAGGAACCAAGCAATTGTGCCAGCAGATAGGCGGGAACATCCTGCCAGGGAAATTTTCCGGAGGTTGCGAAACCGATGGTAACGGCGGGATTCAGGTGTGCGCCGCTTCCAATTTTGGTAGCTGCAAATACGCCCACAAATACAGCAATTGCCCATCCAAAAGTGATCACGATCCAGCCGCCGTTATTGCCTTTTGTTTTACTCAGGATGACATTGGCAACAACTCCATTGCCCAGTGTTAATAATAAAGCAGTTCCGATTAGTTCACCAAGAAAATCATTCATATGGCAAGACGCGTTTTAATTTTTCGGGGTAAATGGGTTTCAGCAATCGTATTAAAATGTTCAATTTCATTCTTGATCCAGGCTTCGGTTTCCTTCAGTTCGGCCGCCATGATTCTGGCCACTTCCGGCGCAGATTCTATAGAAGCCGCTGTATCGAGAAGCAGGGCCCTGGTTCGTCTTGACAGTGCATCTTCTACCGTATGGCAATACTCGTTTCTAACCGCGAAAATAATTTCACCTTTGGTATAAGGCAAAGAAGGATGGATCAATTTGTCTGAACCTGGCTCCGAATCGTATAATTCCTTTAATAAAATGCGGTCGCTTCCATAATAATAATCGGGATCTGCGAGATTCGTATCGGCCGTATGCCCATGAATGGGCAAGCTGCGCGTAATACATTCTTTCTTTTCAAGCGAAACTGCACCTGCGGCAAAGTCAACCACATCCTGAGCCATTTTACGGTAAGTAGTCCATTTTCCGCCAAGTATACTGATCAGGCCTGAAGCGGAACGAACAATGGAATGGTCTCTGGAAATTTCGGCCGTGCGTTTGGCGCTGCTTTTGACCAGGGCCCGCAGGCCGGAAAATACGCTTTTAATGTCTGCGTCTACAGGATCTTTGGTAAGATACCGGGATGCATGTTCCAGCAGAAAATCTATTTCCGACCGGGTAGGCATTGGCTCGGATCTTATTTCCGAAACCGGCGTATCGGTGGTTCCTACAATAATTCGGTTATGCCAGGGAACGGCAAACAATACGCGCCCATCATCGGTATGCGGAATCATAATGGCCGCATTCCCCGGTAAAAAAGATTTATCTAAAACGATGTGAATTCCCTGGCTTGGCGAAATGGTGGCCGCCTGCCCGGGTTCATCCATTTGCTGGATGCTATCGGAAAAAACCCCGGTGGCATTGATAACCGCCTTTGCTTTGATCAGATAGTTTTTATTTGTTCGGGTGTCCGTTGCCGTTACACCGGCGGTTTTTCCGTTTACTTTCACTATATCATTTACCGAAAAATAGTTCAGAACAATGGCGCCCTGCTCTATTGCCGTTTGTGCAAGATTAACAGCAAGCCTTGCATCGTCAAACTGGCCATCATGATACAACACTCCGCCTCTTAAGCCCGAAGCATCCAAAGTAGGAGCCTGTTGTAAGATTTCTTCCGTAGATAAAATCTCGGAAGCGCCAAGTCCGAGTGTTCCGGCCATCCAGTCGTACACCTTCAGGCCCAGTCCATAATACGGGCCTTCCCACCATTTGTAATTCGGAACAATAAAGGATTGATCTTTTACCAGGTGAGGGGCATTTTGTTTTAGAATGCCTCTTTCCCGCAAGGCCTCCATTACGAGCTTGATATTACCCTGTTGCAGGTAGCGCACGCCGCCATGAACCAGTTTGGTAGAACGCGAAGATGTTCCTTTGGCGAAATCATGTTTTTCAAGCAGTATGGTTTTATATCCACGTGAAGCCGCATCTACGGCGGTTCCCAGCCCCGTGGCTCCCCCTCCGATAATGCAGAAATCCCATTCACCGGTATTTAAATCTTCCAGCCGATCCGTAAGTTCCTTCCGGCGCATTCCCTTGTTTTTTATCCCTGGTTAATTAATATCTGTCATCGGCCCACGCAATGGTGGCCTTAATGGCCCTTTTCCAGCCTTTTAATAAATCTTTTCTTTCAGCCTCATCCATATTCGGTGAAAAACGCTGATCTACCTGCCACTGTTGCTGAACCGAATGAATGCTATCCCAATAGCCTACTGCCAGGCCAGCGAGATAGGCAGCTCCCAAAGCAGTGGTTTCATATACTTTCGGACGAACCACGGGAACATTTAAGATATCCGCCTGAAACTGCATCAGTAAACTGTTCCTGGTGGCGCCGCCATCCACTCTTAATTCCTGAATGGAAATGCCGGCATCGGATTGCATGGAATCCAGTACATCATACGTTTGATAGGCAATACTTTCCAACGAGGCTCTGGCAAGATGAGCATTGTTCGATCCCCTGGTCAAACCAAATACCGCGCCCCGTGCATGCTGATTCCAATGCGGTGCGCCGAGACCCGCAAAGGCAGGCACAATATACATTCCATTGGTAGTTTTTTCTCTTCGCGCCAGCGCCTCCACTTCTTCTGACTGGCGAAATAAATTCAATTCATCACGAAGCCACTGAACAACCGCACCCGCAATAAAAATACTGCCTTCCAGCGCATACTCTACCCTGTTATTTATTTTCCATGCTACGGTAGTTAGCAGGTTATTGGTAGATTTCACCGCTTTTTCACCGGTGTTCATTAGCATAAAGCAGCCGGTGCCATAGGTATTCTTAACCATTCCGGGCTGCGTGCATAACTGGCCGAAAAGTGCGGATTGCTGATCGCCGGCAATTCCGGCAATGGGTACATTGGCATTTTTAACCACGGCCTCGGTAACTCCATACACTTTACTGGAAGGCCTGATTTCGGGAAGCATTGAAAGTGGAATTTCAAACAGCCGTAACAGATCTTCATCCCATTCACAGGTATGAATATTCATCAGCATCGTCCGGGACGCATTGGAAACATCGGTGATATGTAGTTTGCCTCCGGATAATTTCCAGCATAACCAGCTATCTACCGTTCCAAATGCAAGCTGGCCCCTGGAGGCTTTCTCCCGTGCGCCGGAAACATTGTCAAGGATCCATTTTACTTTGGTAGCCGAAAAATAAGAATCGATGATCAAACCGGTTTTATCACGGATCATTTGTTCATGACCGCTTTTTTTAAGGTCATCGCAAAAAGAGGCCGTACGCCGGTCCTGCCATACGATGGCATTATAAACGGGCTTTCCGGTTTCCCGATCCCAAACTACGGCAGTTTCGCGCTGATTGGTAATGCCAATACCGGCCACCTGGCTGGTATGAATATTACTCTTCGCAGTTACTTCGGCCATTACGCTGAATTGTGTAGACCAGATCTCTTCCGGATCATGCTCCACCCAGCCGGGTTTTGGATAGATCTGATTAAATTCTTTTTGAGCCAGCGTAACAATATTACCGGTATGATCGAACAAAATGGCCCTTGAACTGGTTGTTCCCTGGTCGAGCGCTAAAATATACCTGGAGTTCATGCATTACATTTAGGGCAATAAGTTAGTAAACATATTTTACTCACAGTGGTGTCCAGGTAATAATTTCTACTTCACCCGAAACCTATATCAATAGTGTATTAGGAGCAGTCATTGTAAATGACCCCATCCACTTTTTTTTAGAAAAAAAGTGGAGTAAAAAAATCGGGCTCCGGAATAAATCCTAAAAATTGAAACTCCCGGCTAAATAAAAACAAGTCACAGCGAATCAATATAACCCAGCGCCAGTAGGACATACGAGCTAAAGATCATCTCCGGACTTCGGTAACAACTGTTTTTATTTTACGCCGTCAGTTTTCAATTTTCTTAACGGATTTTTTCCGAGGCCCGGCGAAGAATTACCCGGACACTACTGATTAACACAAATGCAAATTGTAAATAAGGACTGAATATTGGAAAGCAGGATTTCTATAAGACCTTTATTAAAAAAGTCATCATCGGTAGATGATAAAAAAAGCAGATGAACTTATTCGCTCATCTGCTTTTTCTATACTTAGTTTCTCTTTAAAGTTTACCTGTGTAAGTTAAAGGAAACGGTGCTGTCAGGAACAGGTTCTGGTTTTGGTTCCGGCTCAGTTGTATCTTTCTTAGGTACTGTATCCTGATACGTTCCTGCAAATTCCTGTGCTGTAGCGTAATTTCCTGATGTCATTGCTGTTGCCGCGGTTATAACGGTTAAGCC
>JAEZAY010000001.1 GCA_023427575.1 Bacteroidota bacterium
GTCCTGAGATCTCTTTTTCTTTAATTAAAAGGTAGGTGATCAGAAACCCGCTCAGCACAAAAAAGAAATTCACACCCAGGTATCCGTGCTGAAAAAGAATTTCCACCCATTTGTAAAAACCCGGCGAAGAATCTTTCAAATAACTGAAAAAACTGAGATAGGAATGATAGAGGAAAACGGCAAAAAACGACAGGAACCGGAGTCCGTCCAGGTTTGGAAAAAATATTTTTGTTTTGACAGTGCCTGCTGATGTCCCCATATTCGGAATGCGCGCTTTAGATCTTCAGGAAAGCCGAAAGATAAATTATTCTGCTAACGTGACTGGTTATACGTTTGTTTTATACCATCCATATTCTCCGACCCGGGCATTTTATCGGCTTCATTTGCCCGCATCAGAAAAGCAATGGCAGCGTAAAAGTATAACACTGTGGGATATTGACCGATGGCCATTTGCGAAATTTGCGCTACCATCAAACTGAATATTGCCACCAGATGAACGGCGGTGATCGTACGTAATTCCGGATCGCGGATTCGGTAAAACTGCCGGATTCCAAGGTATAGGATCATAAAATAAAGCACCATTAGCATAGCCAGACCGATATAACCCTGCTCCATCATCACCTGCAGGTAACCACTATCGGGCGGAACAGAGCTGAGATAATGAAAAGGGGCATATCGTTTTCCATTCATCCCGCTGGAGTTCAGTCCGCCCCCAAATGGGTTTTCATGCACATAGGGCTGCACTTTTTTCCGGTTTATTTCGCGAACCCCGGCGGAAGGGTCGCCAGTTCCTTTAATCAGGGTTAGAACCCGGTTCAGGAGCGGATTGTTTCCGGCGGGAACCAAAAACACCACGCCAAGCGCCAGAGCAAAACCCGCGGAAATAAAAATGGTTCTTCGTTCGTACAGCGTTAACAAAAGATAAAAGAAAAAACCGGCTATGATCATCAGGTAGCCGGTGCGGGTTCCTGTATAGCCGGATGCCAGAAGGCTCAGTACCGCCAGCAATGCCAGCACTGTTTTTTCCGGTTTTTTATTGCTGTTCAGGGTCAGGATAAGCATGATCAGGGCCGAAAAACTATACAAGATGCCGGCGCTGGCGGGATCGGAAACAAGCCCGAACTTTCGCTTCAGTCCATCCTGCACAAATAATGCATACCGCTCGGGATCGGAGATAATCCAGGCCCATTCAAAGTCAAAAAATCCAAACCATTGCTGGAAACAGGTATAAAGCACATGGATAGCCGCAATTACAATCCAGAACCGGGTAAATTTTCTGAAGCGCGAGCTATTGCTGAAATAACAGTACGCAACATAAATAAAAGCCAGGTGGCTGACCTGTTTCCGGATAAAATTAAACCAGCCAAAACTGCTTTCCTGGTTGGGATTGAAGAACTGCAGGAAATAAAATCCAATCAGACCCGCAGAAAACAGAAAGACCGGTTCCCGGAACAATTTTGAAGGGAAGCTTTGTCCCAGTTTCTGTTGCAATAAATATCCCCCCATGGTGGCGTAGGTCAGCAACTCGGGGATCAGCCCGGTGGGCAGAACGGCATTATGGTTCAGGATCCGGTCGGGTAAGAGCAGAAAGAAACAACTGATAAAGCAGATATAAAAGCCCCAAACCGGAACCAGCGTACAAATGCTACAAAGGATCAGGAAAGATATGCCCGATGCAATGGCAATAATAAGCGGGAAATCGAGGAAAAGCGTGGCTGCAAGCGCCAGTACACTTAAAACAAAAGCAATCAGCAATTGTTTTATATGCGCTTTAATCAGAAACCATCGGCCGGATAGCGACCTGCTTTTAATCATATAGGGTTTTCTTAAAAAAACAAAAACCAAACAAACATTGCCAGGCAAAATATGAATGCAAATCCAAGCGCCAGAATTTCAAAGAACCGGGTATTTTTCGGTGTATTCATATCTTAAAAATATCAGTGGTTTTGACCGGAGCTGCTTCCTTTTATCTGAACAGGCTCCGTTTTTATGCTCCAGGATTTTTTCTCCGATTCGATTGATGGATTTGGTTTTTTCAGTGTAAAAAGCCACCAGGCACCCAAACGGTTGGCCAGATTGTAAACAATAATCGGAACCGTGATTCCCAGTACGATACTAACGGGCAGCAACACAGGAATCCAGGTATAGTCGAAGATCCTTACAAAACTGATCCTTGTGAAAGAAGTCACCATCAGGTGCATAACATAAATATGAAGGGAGTGATATCCCACCACTCTTAAAAACTTCAGGGTATTGAGTCTTTCCAGTATGAATGAAACATTGATCACAAAGGCCCCGCCAATCAGGGCCGCCACCGCGTATAAAACGGGAACCTGGTATTGAACGAAATAATCATTCTTTGCCTGAAGATTGAGTTCGGTAAAATAATACTGCACAATTAAAAACAGCGGCAGCAGGAAATAAAAGGTCCGGGCTGAACCAAGCACTTTGTAATTTTTCGAATTCAGAATAAAATCCGATACCAGGTCGCCGATCGCAAAAAAGAAATAAAAGAAGAGTACATCAAATAAAAATCCCACTTCTATCTTATAGAAGTAAAACAGCCCGGCCGCCGAATAAAATATTAAACCCAGCAAAAGCTGGTGACCGGCTTTCAGTTTGGCGTACTTTCTTAATACAACGTATAGAAGCCCTACAAAGAACAGGGCATTCAGATACCAGAACTGTTCAATCCTCCTCGGATTGATGATCAGGTTTAGAAAGTCGATTGGTTCTCTGTCGGCATGAACATAATCGGCAAAGATCAACTGCAGCGCCACCTGGATACCACCCCAGATCAGCAGGGGATAAAATATGGTTTGGAATCGCTTATTGATATATTCCCGGAACCCGTTTCTGGCCAGTGCAGCAGAGAAAAACATTCCTGATACGATGAAAAAAAGCGGCATCCGGAAACTGAAGAAAAATATATTCGTGTACTTGAGCCAGGGATAGCTGTATGAACCCTCGCCGATATAGGCCAGGCCTTCGAACACGTGGCGGTAGCAAACAAGTATAATGCTGATACCTCTTGCATAATCCACCCATGGGAACCGGGTTCTTCCAAGCACTTTCCCGGAATTAAAAAGAAGATCCTTCATCAGGTCTGAAGATAAGAAATCAAGGCTGGAAACATTACTAAAAAAAAGATCCGGGAATGTTGCCAATCCCGGATCTTTTATGATGAATCCTTATTTTAAACTGCGCATCAGTTTTCCGGAGCTTACCGGCTGATTGTTTACGCGCAGCGTTACGATATAAACGCCTTTGCTTAATTTATTGGGTTTAACATTGAGGGAAACCGTATTGTTTCCTGCTGCCAGCGTGCCAAGATCCTTTTTATATGCGATCCGGCCTGCGAGATCCACAATATCCACAGTGATCCTGTTATCGGCCGCGGAATTATAAAATTCCAGATTGACCGTTTCAACAAATGGATTGGGATACATTTTCAGGCTTTCCAGTTTGGTTTCCTGGTTCAGCATCACTGCCTCCTGCGTTTGAGGATTGATCAGCGCCTGGTTCAATACCGTACCCCCTGCTGCATCGCTGTAGCCTTCGATGGTGATGGCCGAATGGAAACCATACACTGCCTGGCTGGTTGTTGAAAGTTCCAGCAATACCTGGCCATTTTCGTCGGGCACCACATCACCGATGTACACCATCTTGGTAGTGTTCTCCCATGCATTCAGGTAGGCGGTTCTTCCGTTGATGGTATAGGTTGCGGTATAATCACCCTGCAATGTCCATCCCGGAGTTCCAATGCTGGAAAGGAATCCAAAACGATAGCGCTTGCCCTGCTGCAAACCGGAAACCCGGATATGCGCCACCTGACTTCTGTCGAGCCAGTAACTGCTTGCGAGTACATTATCAGGAGCAATTCCTGAATTGTTTCCAGTGCGTTTTCCGGCATTGTTCTCACCATTAAACAGTTGTTCAAACGTGAGTGAAAGCGGAGTTCCGCCACCCTGATGATTGGTCAGGTTTGAATAGGTGGTTGGTTCCTCGGCCAGGGCCTGAAGGTTATTCCATGGCGCCGGAGCATTTGCCACCTGGAAGTTGAAGTTCACAAATACCTGCCATTCCGGTGTAATTGTCTGAACGGAATTGCTGTATTCAGAATAATCAGCTCCCACTTTCGCACGAACCCGGAAATAATAGCGGGTGTTTGGTTTTAAACCACTGATATTATGTTTTGAAACATTTCCGGCTACCGAAACATTTGTAACGCCGCTGCCGAAATTTGAACTGGTGGAATACTGGATCTGATATCCGTCTGAAACATTTTCACCAATCGCACGGTCTGACCATGTTAAGGAAACCGATGTTGTGTTCAGCGGTTCCGCATATAGGTTAGCTGGGCTCATAATGGTGATTGCCGGATTGTATTCTTCCAGTAAAATCGCATTCAGGTATTGTTTGGCTCCCTGCTTCAAATATTCAAATTCTATCTCCCCTGCCGCATTCGGAATAAGTCCGTTGAGATTTGCCGTTTCGCGGGTGTTATTCCTTGCATTTACAATATCCGTTTCTGTTCCGCTCTTCGCCTGCGATGGAGCCGTATAACCTTCATTATAACTGGAAATGATGGACAGGTTATATTTCATTGCTGGATTTAAACCGGTAAAGCGGAATTTGCGGGGCAGGGCATCATCGTCGTGAATACCGGAAGCAAGCACAACATCGGGTACAACCCCACTATTGTTTCCGGTAATATGACCCAGCGTAAAGGTTCCATCCCAACGGGTAAGTGAAACCAGTTTAAAGTTGGTGGTTGCATTATTTTCATCCCTCAGGAAAGCCGTGGTATGGTTAACGTCCCGGCTGCCCAGCCAGTTGTTCCAGGGTGCCGGAGCATTATTGCCCGTTCCCAGATTAACAAATACGGTACGGGTGTTTTTATCCCCCACTGATACATTCATCAGTTTTGAGAATGAACCTCCAAAATTATCTGAAACAACCACATTCAATGCATGCCAGCCGATATCGTTGGTAGTTGGTTCGGCTGTGATCCGGTAATTGCCGCCCCCCAGATTATCGAGGGTAACAAATGCGGGTTTGTTTTGGATCGAAACAGTGAGAATATCTCCGGGGCTGTCGCTGACAGAGAAATTAATGACACCGCTCTGTTCCGCTTTCAGGGTCAGATCGCCACCACCGGTGATGGTTGGATTAAAATTACCCGTCACCAGGTTGATGGTATCACTGCTGATTCCTGTTCCGTATCTGTTTACGCCCACCACATAATAGTAATAAGATG
>JAEZAY010000037.1 GCA_023427575.1 Bacteroidota bacterium
GTTATGGATATCCGGTGAAGCCGGTTGGCCTGATCTGCTCCGCATTTCGGCCCAGTGATGATGCAACCGTTTATTCATTCCTGATTCCTTCCAACTTTTTTGCCGTAACCAGTCTGAATCAGGCTGCGGAAATGGTAAATACCATTCTTAAGGATTCAAAATTAGCGTCGGAGCTGAGCGCGCTTTCCAAAGAAGTGTCTGCCGCCCTGCGCGAACATGCCACCGTTCAAACCAAAAAATTTGGGCGGATCTATGCTTTTGAAGTGAATGGATTTGGAAGCTATAACCTGATGGATGACGCGAACGTTCCAAGCCTGTTATCATTGCCATATCTTGGAGCGATGAAAAACACTGATCCGGTTTATCAGAACACCCGGAAATATGTATTGTCGGAAGAAAATCCCTTTTTCTTTAAAGGCAAAGCCGGAGAAGGAATTGGCGGTCCGCACGTAGGACAGGATATGATCTGGCCGATGGCGATTATTATGAAAGGGCTTACCAGTAACAGCGAGAAGGAAATACAGTCCTGTATCGAACTGCTGAGAAAAACCCATGGAGATACCGGGTTTATGCATGAGTCATTCCATAAGGATGATCCAAAGAAATTTTCACGTGCCTGGTTTGCATGGACCAACACCTTATTTGGTGAGTTTCTTTGGAAAACATTCAATGAGAAACCTCACCTGCTGGCCAGGAATAGTTAACAGCATAAACATGCTGCGGTTTGAGTATAAACACCTGGCTGCAGCATAAGTTAAACAGCTTATGTATAATTCACTGATCGCCGGAGTGGATATCGGCGGGTCGCATATCACCGTTGCCCTGATCGATCCTGTTAAACGCGAGATTTTAGAAGGTTCGGTTCAAAGAAGCAGAATTGATTCCGGTTCCGATACAGAAACGATTCTGAACGGATGGTATAATATCATTCGAAACAGTTATACTGCCTTCCATGCAAAACCGCAGCGTATCGGAATCGCAATGCCCGGGCCTTTTGATTATGAAGCAGGAATATCGCTGCTAAAAGAACAGGGCAAGTACGCATCGTTATATGGAATAAATGTGAAGGAATGGCTTGCCGAACGTCTTGACATTAAAGAACAGAATATAATCTTTAGCAATGATGCTTCCTGCTTCCTTCAGGGTGAAGTGTACAACGGAGCTGTAAAAGGGAAAAAAAAGGTAGTAGGACTTACCCTTGGAACCGGCCTGGGTTCTTCCACCTTTACGGATGAAAACGCTGTGGATG
This sequence comes from Bacteroidota bacterium, assembly GCA_023427575.1. Lineage (GTDB taxonomy): Bacteria > Bacteroidota > Bacteroidia > Chitinophagales > Chitinophagaceae > Flavitalea. The sequence goes on from JAEZAY010000037.1 coordinate 1,250, forward strand.
CCGATATGTGGCATCATGCGTTCAAAGATGGGATTGCGGAAGATTATCTTTCATCACGATGGTTCATCAAACGATACGCCGAGCTGAGCGGAAAAAAAATTGCCGATGTAAAATCGCTGGTGGAATCGTACCAGCTTGAAAAAGATTCGAAAATCAGCCAGGTTTTTAATGAATTTGGAACCAATCTGGCTTTATTTCTTAGTCCCCTCCTGCGCTCTAAAGAAATTTATGATGTGGTACTGGGCGGAAATATTTCGCAGGCATTTGAGCTATTCCACGATGCCCTGCATAAAAAGATCCGGGAAGAAGATCTTAAAGTTAATATCCGCCAAACGATCTTATGGGAGAAAGCATCCCTGCTTGGCGCCGCCAGTTTTTGTCAAAACCAGACTAACCAATTCAGACAGGCGCAATTGAGTAAAAATATTTCCTGATCAGTTTTATGTTTATGGTTTTTATGACAGCCGGATCTTTTGCTCCGGCTTTTTTTATGCTCCGTTTTGAAAAAAAACCAGAATGAGATGGAGGTATCCTCGTTAGCGGGTTACTATATATAACAGTCAATCTCTGACCAGCCATTTTGGCTTCACTCAACTAACGAGACTAAAACAAGCAATCATATGAATATTCTCTCGCCTCATGTACACAAATATCCTGGCCGGGCCATAAAACGGCTAAGCAGGAAGGTACAGTACTCCGGTTTTCTTTTTATGCTGATGTGCTTTATGTCGGCCACCCTTTTTGCTCAGACCCCGGTCACTGCCACAGGGAAAGTGATCGATGAATTCAACAACCCGGTTGCCGGTGCAACGGTTCAGGTAAAAGGAGCCGAAACCGCCACAACAACCGATGAAGAAGGCAATTATTCTATTTCGGTTCCATCGGCATCCACCGTTCTGGTTATCACTTTTATTGGTTATGATGACAGAGAACAGGTTGCTGGGACCACGCCCGCTACCATCCGTCTGAATGTAACAAACCAGAGCCTGAACGAAGTGGTTGTGGTTGGATACGGAACGCAACGCCGGATTTCGGTTACAGGTGCCGTTGATAAAATCGGGCCTCAGGAAATTGAGGGTAAACCTGCCGTTAACCTGAGCCAGGCCTTACAGGGCGTTTCTCCAAACCTTATTATTCAACAAAGAAATTTTGAACCAGGACAGGGATTGAATATTAATATCCGCGGCCTGGGTACTCTCGGCGATAACAATCCGCTGGTGGTTATCGACGGAATCGTTGGTGGCGATCTGAACCTGCTGAATCCAAATGATGTGGAAAGCATCTCCGTATTAAAAGATGCCGGTGCCGCCGCTATTTACGGTTCACGCGCAGCCAATGGGGTTTTACTGATCACCACTAAAAAAGGCCGTAAAAATCAAAAGCCAACCCTCACCTATAATGGTATTTACGGGATCACTTCTCCTAAAATCGCGGCCCAGCCGGTTGATGCCTGGAAAAATGCCTGGTACAAAAACGATTCATTGTTATACTCCGGAAGGCAGCCCGTATATACTCCTTCTGAGATCCAGGAAATCGCTGCCCGTGGCAATGGCGACTGGCGTCTTTCAAACATACTTCAAAATGCAGGGCAGCAAACGCACAGCGTCAGCATCAGAGGCGGAGGTGAAAGCAGCGCTTATGCATTGTCGTTTGGCTATATGGACCAGGAGAACAATTTTATTGGTCCCGATTATGGATGGAAAAGATATAATGTTCGCTTGAACCAGACGACCGAGCTTGGAAAATTCAGACTGAACACCGTGCTGAGCTATGTGAAGTCGATCGGAAAAGATCATTCATCCACTGCCGGCACCCTGATCATCGATGCGATGCGGGTACCCTTACTGTACAATTTCCAGGATTCCCTGGGGCGTTACCTTACCAATGCCGTTTCATCGGAATTTAACCCAAAATCCGTTCTGGAAAATGGCGGGTACCGCAAATTCAACAACGATGAAATTTTCGGAAGCTTTACCGGTGAATTCGATGTTACCAAAGATTTAAAACTGAGAGGTACTTTTGGTGGTACTGTTCGTTCAAATCATACGTTCAGCCGCAGGATGGAATTGAGCTTTTTCCCCGGCGGCCGTTATGGCCAGGACAGGGAAACCGGCGATAATAACAGCAAGTCGCTTACCACAAATGTTCAGTTGATCGCGGAATATACCAGGAAGATTAATGAACATGATTTCACTATTCTGGTGGGCGGTTCAAACGAATCGTTTAAAACCGAAAGCAATAACGTACGCAAAACGCTTACGGATCCGGTTTGGGGTATTCCAACCACCGGTACCATCGTAGAAGCAAATTCCAACAACTCTACACAGGGTACTTCTGAATGGAGTCTGAACTCGGCTTTTGGTAGAGCTTCTTATAATTACAATGAAAAATATTTTGCAGAATTCTCCGCCCGTTACGATGGGTCTTCTCGGTTTCCAAAAGATATCCGCTGGGGCTTCTTCCCTTCGGTAAGTGCCGCATGGAGAGCATCAGAGGAATTGTTTATGGAAGGTTTCCGTGATAAGGTGGGCGACCTGAAATTGCGTGCAACCTATGGTATCCTGGGTAACCAGAATGTGGGTGCATATCAGTATCAGACTACCTATTTCAATTATAACAATGCGTATGGCTTCAACAATATAGCTGTAGGCGGTGCTGGTTTTACCCTGGGTAATCCGATGATCACCTGGGAAAAGGCAGCCACCTTTAACGTAGGTGCCGATATCACTGCGTTAAACCGTCGCCTGAATCTCTCGCTCGATTATTTCGATAAAACAACCACCGATATTCTTGTTCCAAGAGATGATGTTCCCGCGCTTTTCGGAGCAGGATTTCCTGACTACAACTCGGCTGAAGTTCGGAACAGAGGTTGGGAGCTGAACGTTACCTACCGCATTCCCGGCACTCATTTCAATCATTCATTTAATGCAAATATTGCCGATAATAAAAATGAACTGATCAACTATACCTTCGGTGCCAGAGAACAGGTTTTGCGGAAAGAGGAATTTGAATTTGTTAGAAGAATTGGCCTGCCGATCACCGTATATCAGGGCTACAGAAGAGATGGCTATTTCCAGACCCTGGATGATATCGAAAACTATGCGAAGCCTGCGAATGCAACCGTAGTTCCCGGTGATGTTCGTTTTAAAGATAAAAATGGCGATGGCTTAATCGATGATCAGGATAAATACATTCTTGGAAATCCCTTCCCACGCTATACATTCGGTTTTACCTATAATGTTCAATACAAGGCATTTGATGCGTTGGTATTTATCCAGGGTGTAGGTAGCAGAGACCTGATGATCCGTGGTGAACTGGTTGAACCATTCCACGTAGGTTATTCAGGTACCATGTACCAGCATCAGACCGATTACTGGACCCCGACCAATCCAAACGCGAAATGGCCGCGGCTGGCAGAAGCAGGCAGCCCTTCAAACCAGAATAACTACCGCACCGGCTCCGATATCTATCTGTTCAATGCCGCTTATGCCAGGTTAAAAAATATTCAGATCGGCTACACACTGCCTTCTAAAATTTCCCAGAAAGCATCTGTTCAGAAAGCAAGGGTTTACCTCACCGGCCAAAACCTGCTGACCCTGACAGATCAAAGCTTTATCGATCCTGAAAACACGGAGTTCGGCAATAATACGGGAATGGGTACAGGAGCAAACAGCGGTCGCGCATATCCATTACCGGTATTCTATGGGTTTGGTCTTGATGTAACCTTTTAATTATTAAAATTCTCTCCATTATGTTATATAAATATTTTAAAAGATTCACCCTTGTTTTACTGCTTGGCGGCACAGCCGTTAGCTGTAAGAAGCTGGATCTTGCACCGATAGACCGTTTTTCGGAATTAAACTTCTGGCTTTCGGATGCCAACGTGAACAATGCGCTGAACAACGTGTACAGCCGGATCTATACCAGCGGCACTTATTTTTACAATGAGGCGCTGAGTGATAATGCGTACACCCGCCTGGGCATCAGCGCGGGCATGGTGGATGCAATCGTGAGCGGAAACTTTACTCCCACATTATCCCGGTTTCAGGACGAATGGGGATATTATTATACCGGTATCAAAGCCGCCAACATTTTCCTCGAGAACGTTGATAAGAACACAACACTTCCCGCGGAACTGAAAGAGCGAATGAAAGGCGAAGTTCGTTTCGTACGGGCCTTCCATCATTTTAAGCTCATGAACTGGTGGGGCGATATTCCTTTGCTTACAAGAGATATTACTCCGGATGAAGCCAAATCAATTACCCGTACGCCGCGTGCGGAAGTATTGAGTTTTATTCTTTCCGAACTGGATGCTGCGGCAGCAGTACTTCCGGCACGCCAGCAATATGCTGAGGCCGATCGGGGAAGAATTACAAAAGGAGCTGCCAAGGCAATGAAAGCCCGGGTTCTTTTATACGAGGGCAACCGCATGGAAGAAGTGGCCGCTATTTGTGAGGAACTGATGACCGATCAGGCTACCAATGGTAACTATAGCCTGGTTGCGAGTTATTCAAATGTTTTCAGTGCGCAGAATGAATACAATTCGGAAGTGATTCTTGATCTGCAATACGTTCCGAATCTTCGGATCAGAGGCGAACATATCGATTTTGTTCCCGTTTCAGCAGGGGCCAGAGGCAATAACCTGGCTCCTACTCAGGAACTGGTTGACAGCTACCCAATGCTGAACGGTAAAAAAATCAATGAAGCGGGTTCCGGTTATGATGAAGCAAACCCATACGCGGGAAGAGATCCGCGACTGGCAGCAACCATCGTTTATCATGGTGCTCAGTGGACAGATCCAAACGGTACCACCCGTACCATTTATATCCGTCCCGGATCTGATCCGGACAATGCGGCCAAAGTTGAATACAAACCATCTGGTCAGGGTACTGCCACCGGTTATTACTGGAAAAAATATTATGATCCCACTGCTGTACCCGCTTTCAATTCGGGCGGTAATCTGATCCTGATCCGTTATGCCGATGTTCTATTGATGTATGCCGAGGCAAAACAGGCTTTGGGACAAATGAATGAAGAAGTTTGGGACAAAACCATCGGTCTTCTTCGCCGCCGTGCAGGATTCACCGATCCGGCAGCAATTTCATTCCCCAATTCCGGAAACCTTACAGAAATCATCCGTAATGAAAGAAGAGTGGAACTGGCACTGGAAGATTCCAGGATTTACGATATCCGCAGATGGGGTATCGCGGAAAATGTGTTGAACGGATGGGCTCATGGCGCCAGGTTCGAAGATCCTTCTGTTGATAACGGTTATATCAGAGCGCAGCTCAGAACTTTTGAGCCTTCCAAACATTATCTCTGGCCGATTCCCGCAGTGGAAGTAGGTAAAAACCCGGCTCTTGGTCAAAACCCGAATTATAATTAAGCTAAACTATAAACCAATAAACGAATTAATATGAAAAGGTTTCTTTTAAATATTCACTCTGCCTGGATTCTCCTTGCAATTTTTGCCTTTGGCAGTTGCGATAAAGACGATCGCGACATTAACATGAATCTTTCAGAAGTAACAGCCTTCTATGCACCCAACGACAATCTTTTTGTGAAACTGGAACCGGCAACGGCTGCCAGTGTCGGCTTCGAATGGGAACAGGCAAGAGCCGAAGACGGAGCGCTGGTTATGTATGAAGTTGCTTTCGCGAAGGAAGACGGCGATTTTTCAGCACCGGTTTATAAAATGGCCTCTGATGGAAACGGAGTTCAGAATAAACTTACTTTAAGTCATAAAGACCTGAACCGGATCGCCAGTTTCGCTGGTATTCAGTCGCTGGAAACAGGCAAGCTTAAATGGACCGTTTTGGCTTCAAAAGGAACCAACGTAAAACAGGCTTCTCTTTCCAGGACCATAGAAGTTGAAACGCCAGCGGGCTTTGCGGAAATTCCAACAGAAGTATTCATCACAGGCGATGGAACAGAAGCCGGCGCAGATCTGGCCAATGCCATCCGCATGAAATCTGTTTCTCCGGGGGTATTCGAAATTTATACTGCCCTGAAACCCGGGAACTATGGGTTTGTAAACCGTACCACCGGCGAGATTAGCCATTTCCAGGTTCAGGGTTCTTTCCTGAAAATGGGTGAGCCGGTACCAACTCCTGCAAGTTCTGAAAAAGTGTACCGCATTGAACTCGATTTTAATAATGCGGCCGTAAAGCTAACCGAAGTGGTGAAAGTAGGTTTCTGGTTTTCACCCAACAACCGGATCCAGGCGGAACTGGATTACGAAGGAAACGGAGTGTTCAAAGCAACCGATGTTCCCATTGAATTCAAACAGGAAGGCTGGGGTAGAGATGAACGTTATAAATTTCGCATGACCCTGGTGGATGCTGACGGAACTCAGTTTGAAGAAGACTGGGGTAGCATTAACCGCGATAATAGCCGCGCTACCGCTACCACGCCAGCCGACTGGTACAATGTTTTCAAATACCAGCCCAACCAATGGGATTACGCGTTCAAATTCCAGACGGAAGCGGATCTGAAAAACGTTGACTTAACCCTGATCTTTAGTCCGGCAGGAGCCTATACCCACCAGGTTGTAATAAAATAACCGGTAAGAGAAGATTTAAGAGATTCCGCCATGACCAGAAATTTACGTTTTCTTAGCATGGCGGTTTCTTATTTTCAAACATAAAACCGTTCCGATCCGGACTAACCATATCAGTGATCGTCAGAAAAATCATATGAATTTTATATCCTCCAAATGGGCAATGCCCCTGATTCTTGCTTCCGCGCTATTCGCCGGATGTAAAAAAGATCTGGATCCCGGGGTGGTAACTCCTCCGGGCGGACAGCCAGGCCAGATTGTTATCGACTGGAATAAAGCTGCCGACAGCAGTTCGAAAAATCTGGTGAGCAAATTCTGGAATCCTTCCGGCAATTATTTTAATGAAAAGAACGGCAATACCAATTTTCATTACTGGCCTCAGGCGCATGCGCTGGACGTATTGATTGATGCGTATCTGCGTACCGGCGATAACCAGTATAAAACGCTTATGGACCAATGGTTCACCGGCGTTAATCAAAAAAACGGCAATACTTTCCTGAACGAGTTTTATGACGATATGGAATGGAACGCTCTGGCAATGCTAAGAGCTTTTAAAGCAACCGGCGACCAGAAATACAAAAATGCGGTGGATGCCGTCTGGACCGATATCAAAGGCGGATGGAACAATACCATGGGCGGCGGAATCGCCTGGCGGAAAGCAATGCCATATTACAAGAACACGCCGGCCAATGCTCCGGCCGCCATTCTTGCCGCGCGCTTATACCGCGAATTCAACAATGCCGATGATCTGGCCTGGGCTAAAAAGATCTATTCATGGCAAAAAGAAACGCTGTACAATAAAAACACTGGTTGGGTTTATGACGGCATTAACAGCGATAATGACGGAAAAAGAAATGAAGCCTGGAAGTTCACCTATAATCAGGGTACTTTTATCGGCGCCGCGATTGAACTTTTTAAAATAACCAATGAATCCGGTTATATGAACGACGCGCTGCAGGCAGCAAACTTTACACTTTCCGATAACACCCTTACCAACTTTACGGATAATCTTCTCCGTGATGAAGGAGGCGGAGATGGCGGTTTATTCAAAGGCGTGTTTGTCCGTTATTTTACGCAGCTGATCTTAACCGATGGCATACTAAGTTCCGATCGTAACAGGTACCTGAATTATCTGAAACATAATGCAACCACATTGTGGAACATTGGTACCGATAAGAACTACCTTTTGTATGGCAGTTACTGGAAAAATAAGCCCGGCGCTACTACTGATCTCACAATACAGCTCAGCGGTGCCATGCTGATAGAAGCGGCAGCATTGCTAAAGAAAGAAGGATATCTTCAGTAATTCAGCTTCAGTCTCAATTTCTAAATTAAAATCTTGAACGTGGTGATGAACAGAATTTTTTCGGGCCTGATCATTTCGTGCCTATTTATATTTATTTCCTGCAGCTCTTCAAGGCCCTCGGCTTCCGGCAGCAGTGAATCGCTGACGCAATATGTAAATCCGTTTATCGGATCTGCTCCGCTGCTCGATCCGAAAGTTATCGGTTATACGCCGCCGCCGAACTGGAGAGTTTGGGCCGGACTAACCTATCCGGGTGCCACCCTTCCAAATGCCATGGTGCAGTTAAGCCCCATTACCGAATACGGAAGTGGTGCAGGCTATGAGTATGAAGATTCTTTGATTCTTGGTTTCACTCACACCAATAAAGGACATTGGAATCTCTGCAATATCCCGGTAATGCCGGTAACAGGCGAAGCCAATGCGAATGGTAAATATGTTTCCCGGTTCAGCCACGACAAAGAATCGGCGGGCCCGGGTTATTACAATGTTTACCTCGAAGATTTTCAGGTAGATGTTAACCTAACCGTTTCGCTGCGCGCCGGGTTCCACCGCTACAATTATGCATCAGCCAATGGGAAGAAAATCCTGTTTGATCTTTCCCGTGCGAATAATAAAGTGATGAACTGGCAGATTCGTAAAGTAGCTGATAATGCGGTGGAAGGATTTCAGCAGGTGCATGAAAACAAAATCTATTTCTATGCGCAGCTGAATACCAATATAGAAAACCTGGAGGTCAGCGGCAATGGGAAAGACCAGGGCCAGGCACTGATCAATTTGGTGAACAACGAAAGCAAATCGGTTGAAATGAAAATCGCACTCAGCTTTGTGAGTGAGAAAAACGCCAAAGAAAACCTGGATGCCGAGCTAGGAAAAAAATCCTTTGAGACCGTAAAGGCCGAAGCCAACAATACCTGGGAAGAACTGCTTTCCAAAATTCGCGTGGAAGGTGGAACCGAAAAGCAGCGCCGGATGTTCTATTCCTCTTTGTATCGGGCATTCCAGTGGCCTTCATTAAAAAGCGATGTGAACGGCGAATTTTTTGATGCCAGGGGCCAGGTGGTAAAAGCGGGCCATCGGTATTATGATATTCCGGCCTTATGGGATACATATCGGAATAAGCTGGTTTTATTATCCATTGTATCGCCACAGGTAACCGCCGATGTGATCAGTTCGCTGAATGATCGCGGGGTAAAAACCGGGTTTATGCCTACCTTTTTCCATGGCGACCATGCAGCGCCCTTTATTTCAGGCGCTCATGCCAGGGGACTAAAAGGATTTGATGTAAAGCAGTCATATGAACTGCTGCTGAAAAATGCCACTGTAGAAGGCCGTAGCCGCCCGCATCTGAATGAGTATATAGAGAAAGGTTTTATATCTGATCCGGATGTTGCTAACCCGCATGTGGAAACAAAGGCGAAAGCGGGCGTATCAAAAACGCTCGAGTACGCTTACGACGATTATTCACTGGCCCGGCTTGCCGAAAGATTAGGTGACAGTGAAAATGCCGCCATGCTGATGAAAAGATCGCAGAACTACCGGAATATGTTCGATCCATCGGTGAATTTTATGCGCGGCAAATTGGCGGATGGTTCATGGATCAAAAATTTCGATCCTCAATATCCCTATTATGAATACATGTACCGCGAAGCAAATGCATGGCAGGTTTCATTTTTCGCACCGCATGATATGAAAGGACTGGTTTCATTGTATGGAGGTGAGGCTGCATTTGAAGCGAAACTGGATTCCCTGTTCACTGTTCCCTGGAATCCCAAACACATTGCCCGCAATGTATCTTCATTTATCGGTCAATACTGCCATGGCAATCAGCCCGACCATGAGGCGCCGTTCTCGTATTATTTTATAAACAAGCCGGAGAAATCACAAAAGATCATCGACACGATCCTGAATAATTTATATGGAATTGGTGAGTTTGAACTGGCGCTTTGCGGAATGGATGATGCCGGCGAAATGTCTTCCTGGTATGTATGTTCTGCACTGGGGCTTTATCCTTACTCCTCTTCCGATCCCGAGTACCTGGTTACGGTTCCATTATTCGACCGGGTGACCTGGAAAATGGAAAACGGAAAAGAACTGGTTATTAAAAAAACCGGCAATTCCCGCAAGCTGAAAGCAATCAGTGCCGATGGTAAAAAGCTTGACGGTTATTTCTTACCTCACAACCAGTTTCAAAATGGAGTTGAGCTGAATATTGAAACGGAATAATTCTTCCTGAAACAATTCAGAATTTGATATAAAGAATAGGATTTTATTTCTATTTTGTTAAAGAAAGCCAAAAGCCCGGAACAGGGCGCCCCTTAGGGGTGATAAAGGACTCCCTCATTGCAAACAGGGTGGAAGATCGGGAGTAGGAATGCAGTGGTAGAATCCGGTAGTTCCGGAAGAAGGCGGTAACCGTCTGATATGAAAAGAATTTCAATCCGTGATATAGCCCGGGAGGCCGGTGTGGTGCCTTCCACCGTATCTTTTGTATTAAACGGCAAGGCCAAACAAATGCGGATCAGCGATCGGGTGGCAGAGCGGATTAAAGTTCTTGCTGAGGAACTGGGATACTCACCGCACCATACCGCCGTGAGTTTGCGAACCGGGAAAAGCAATATTCTTGGTTTGATTGTGGAAGATATCTCCAATGTGTTTTTCGCTTCACTGGCAAAAATAATTGAAGAGGAAGCTTATAAACTGGGATACAGGATCGTGTATTGTAGCACGGAAAACGATGATAAAAAAGGCTGCGAGCTGATCCGGATGATGAATTTGCAGCAGGTAGACGGGCTGATGATTACGCCCTCGCCGGGAATGGAAAAACCCATCAATATGCTCATCAGTGAAGACAAGCCGGTGGTTTTGATGGATCGCTTTTTCCCCGGCTCCGAAATTCCATATATCCTGGTGGATAATTATGAGGGTGTCAGAACCGGGATGGAGCATTTGTTTAAAAAAGGCTATCGCCGGATCGCATATGTTACCGTAGACCTGGGCCAGATCCAGATGATCGAAAGGGAACGCGCCTATAAGGAAAGCCTGGAAATTCATTCCATTCCGTTTGAGAAATCCTTGCTTTTAACGCTGGATTATAATCTGAAAGCGGAACAGGCTGTTGCCGCCATTGGAAAACTGCTGAAAGATAATCCGGATATAGATGCGGTTTTTTTCGCAACCAACTATCTGGGCGTATATGGGCTGGAGAGTATTAAAAAGCTGGGATTAAAAATTCCGGAAGATATCGCGGTAATTTGTTTTGATGACCATGATATTTTCCGGCTTTTTACCCCCGGAATTACTATCGTGCAGCAGCCCATTGAAGAGATCGCCCGAACAGCGGTCCAATTGTTGCTAAAACAGATGGCAAATAAAAACAATCCCAAAGATCTGCAGCGTTTGCTGCAGGCCAGGCTTATAGAAAGAGAATCAACCTAAAGTATTAAAAATCAAATAATTGAGTTGGGTTTATAATATTTGGAATGGTTTGAAACCGGAGGTTAAATGATGAATGACCAGATTTTAATATTATTGGAAAAATACCTGGAGGGAAATGCCAGTCCGGAAGAAATTCGGGAAGTGGATGCCTGGTACGACCATTTCGAAAATAAAGCCGATCTGGACCTAAGCAAAGAACAGCCGCCGGGATTAAAATTAGAAAAAACGTTTTTGCAAAATTCACAATCTTAGTATATTAGCTGATCGAATTTGCCATTCGATTTAGCTGAACCCGATTAAGAGTGATTTTCCAAAAACGATTGCATGATTACCACATCTCCCAAACTCAGCCAACTCACCGACCTCCAGCTATTCGAGTTGGTTAAAGAAGACAAAACCGCTGCATTCGACGAATTATACAGCCGCTACTGGGCTCAACTGGTAAACACCGCTTATAAAAGACTTGATTCGCGCCAAAGAGCGGAAGACCTGGTTCAGGATCTTTTTGTTTCCATTTACAATCGCCGTAAAGTATTACAGATAGAAACCTCTTTTTCAGCCTATGTGAACAGGGCTTTAAAATTCAGCGTGCTGAATGAAATGAGGTCGAAAATGGTTCGTGACAGGTATCTGGAATCATTTCAGACAGAGGGGATTACCCGGAACGATCTTACAAGTTCATTCGACACCCGCTTGCTACACGAAAAAATCCAGCAAACGCTGAATATCCTGCCTGAGAAATGTAAGAAAGCGTTTGTACTAAGCCGTGGGGAACTCCGTTCTTATAAGGATATTTCTCTTCACCTGAACATATCCGTGAGTACCGTCGAAAAGCATATTGTAAAAGCATTACGGATCATGCGCACCAATCTTCGTGAATTTCAGTATTCCTGAAGACCAGCCGGTTTTGTCCAATTTCATTCTTCCCATAAAATTGCTTTTCTTTGGTAAACATGTCCCAGGATCAAAAACAGGACGCGATTATCGAAGCTGCCTTAAAGCGATTTGCCCATTTCGGCGTATCGAAAACGACGATGACCGAAATCGCCGGCGATCTTTCAATCTCAAAAGCTCTTCTTTATTATTATTTTCCCGATAAGCTGAGTCTTTTCATCGCGGTATTTAACCGGATCACATCTGAAAGTACCCGCAGCAGCTTTCCGCTTATTGATAATGAGCCGGATCCTTTCCGGGCCATTGTCCTGTTTTTGGAACTTCGTACGCAGTTTATTATCAAATACCATAATATTCTGGAACATCTTAAAAGTTACCATTCCGGCAATTTCCCCACCGGATTAAGCCCCCTGTTTACGCGTCTGAAGCAAAATGAACTGAAACGGATAGAAGGAATTCTGGAAAGGGGCCGGGAGCAAAATCTTTTCACATTTACTGAAACCCCGGTAATAGCGGAACTTTTTTATGATTTTCTGGAAGGTTTCCGGCAATTATTATATGAAAAAAACAATCGATTTTTCCCTGATAAACAGCAGTTTACAAATATTTTGCAGAAGGAGAAACAATTCGCCCGAATCTTTTTCAACGGTTTAACATTGAAAAATTAGGATCGAAATATTTTTTTGCTTTACCTTTGACTTTCTAATTTAAATAGTCAGTTGGTCAAAAAGTAAAAAGGAAGGGATGAGTATGGAAGTAGTTGAAAAAACCGATCTAATTCTGGCAGCCGCCATCCGGCGCTTCTCGTATTTCGGAATCCATAAAACAACATTATCGGAAATCGCGGAAGATCTGGGAATGACAAAGCAGGCGCTGTTGTACTACTATTCTGATAAACAGTCCCTGGTGGATGCGGTAAAGGAAAGTGTAACCAATGAATACATTCTGGCACTCGACCGGGTGCTTTCACAGGATACCCGGGTGGAAGAAGCGCTGCATAATACCATCGCCGTTAAAAAGGAATTTGTGGGTCGTTATTTTATGCTCATGTCGCAGTTGATCTCCGATTATAATCTGAACGATCATGCGATTGCCTCAATAAAAAATGAGGTCCGCGACCGGGAAAGAAAAATGATAGTACGCCTTTTTGAAAAGGGCGTTGAAAGGGGTGAACTGCAACCGCTCGATGTTGTCAAAACCGCAGAACTTTTGCTCGATACCCTGCTTGCCTATTCCAACTGCATCCGCGATGAAAAATTTCATCCGGATCCCCAGTTCATCGATGCCATTTTCCAGAAACAGCAGGACCTTATCGGCATCTTTTACAAAGCACTAAAGAAATAAATCAAGATCAGATACAAGCAAAGTCAAAACAAATGAATCATTCGGATAAATTCAAAACAGCTGTGATCCCGGTAAACCAGGGGCTTCTATTTAAATCAGCTTTTCTTCTTTCAGTTCTCCTGTTTACGCTGATAAATGTTAAAGCGCAAACTACAG